>JAKLLP010000136.1 GCA_023150055.1 Gammaproteobacteria bacterium
CAGGGCGCGCAGGCGCTCGGCCGGCAGGTCCTCGGCCTGGGTGGCGAGCACCGGCACCTGGCGCAGCAGCCGGTCGTCCTGCAGGGCCTCCAGCAGGGCCAGCGCGGGGCCGCCGCCGCTGCCCAGCTCGAGCAGCAGCAGGTCGGGGCGCTTGTTTTTCACCAGCGACACGATGCGCTTCAGGGTCTTCGGGTCGATCGCCACCGACGCCGGGTTGCTCGGGTTGACGAGGAAGAACGCCTTGATGCGGGGATCCTCCAGCTTCTTCAGCTCGGAGTCCGTGTAGCGCCAGGTGTGTATGCCCTTGTCCATCCCGGCCTGCTCGATGTTGACCGTCCGCAGGCCCTCGAGGTGGGTCATTTCGAGGTAGGGCGTGAAGATCGGCGTGCCGAGCGCGATCGTGTCCCCCGGCTTGAGCAGCCCATTGGTGCGCAGGCTGTTGAAGATGTAGCACATGGCCGCCGTGCCACCCTCCACGGCAAAGATGTCGAACTTGCCGGGCGGCGGCCGTTTGTCGCACATCTCCTTGGCTACGAACTCGCGCGCGATGCGCTCGCAGTGCTCCAGCATGCGGCCCGGCACCGGATAGTTGTCGCCAATAATGGAATCGGCGAGTTCGTACACGAAGGCATCGGCGTCGAAGTCCAGCTCTGCCGTGCCGTATTCCAGTGATCTCGCAAGCAGAGCTTTTCCCGGGCTGTCGGGCGCACCCCGAAGGAACCGCTCCAGCCGGCGCGCGATGCCCTTGCGCTGGGGCATGCCGCCGAGGTCCGGCTCGTCCCAGTCGCGCTTGCACTCGGTGAGCGCAAACTGGCCGAGCAGGAAGAATGCCTCCCGCGGCGTGGTGGCGGTCCAGTTGGGATTACCGCGGCCGGCATTAAGGAACTGCGTGCTCGCCGACTTGCCCTGGGTGCGGTCCCTGGCGATCCTGATCAACTCGTCCTTCAGTTCGAAGGGGCTGAGTTTCATCAGGCCGGGCTTGTGCCCCATCATGTTTTTCGCGGCCATCGACACACTCCTTAATAGTTATGACTCAGGTGCCGGTGCTTCGGTTTCAATAAGCCCAGGCTACAGTCGCATTACGCACCACACAGGCAAGCCGACCGGTCGCGGCGATTCCGAAACCGAAGTACCGGCACCGTCAACGGCACCGTCAAGTCATCAGGATCACGACCACCACGCCCCACACGGTCAGCAACGTGTTGCCGACCGCGTAAGTGACGGTGTAGCCAAGCGCCGGTACCTTGCTCTTCGCCTCTTCTTCTATTGCGCCTAGCGCCGCCGTGGTCGTCCGGGCGCCGGCACAGGCACCGAGCACGATCGGCGGCTTCATCCTGAAGATGTACTTGCCCGCCAGCAGGCCGACCACCAGGGGTACGGTGGTCACCACGATTCCGGCGAGAAACAGCGAGAGACCCTGTTCCTTCAGTCCCGCGACGAATCCAGGTCCGGCGCTGATGCCTACCACCGCGATGAAGGTGTTCAGGCCGATGTTGTTGAACACCCAGAGCGCCGGCGCCGGGATGCGACCGAAGGTACGGTTGACGGACCTCAGCCAGCCGCAGACGAGGCCCGCGATCAGCGCACCGCCGCTGGTGCTGAGGCTCAGCGGCACGCCACCCACGTTGAAGGTCAACGCACCGAGCAGCGCGCCGACGACGATGCCTCCGCCCATGATCACCATGTCCGTCGCCTCGGTGACGCGGTCGGCATAGCCGATGATCGGCGCCACGCGCTCCACATCGGCTTTCGAGCCGACCAGGGTGATGGTGTCGCCCCGTTGCAGCTTGAAACCCGCGGTTACCGGCATTTCCACGCCCGCGCGCAGGATCTTGCGGGCGAACACGCCACGGCCGGTCTCGCGGAGATCGCTCCGCACCAGGTCGAGCAGCGTGCGTCCGGCCAGCGCCTTGTTGGTCACCACGACGTCGAGTATCAGGATTTCCACGTCCAGCAGTTCGCGGTCATCGACTTCCGTGCCAATTGCAGGCGCTTTCTCCAGCACCAGCTCGCGCCGGCCAGCCACTGCAAGGACAGCGTCATTCTCGATATGCATGTCGGGGGCAGGCTCGATGATCTGACCACCCTGGCGCATGCGCTCGACGAATACCCGGGCCTCGCCCGCCCCCTCGTGGAAGCCGCCGAAGCTCTCCTCGAATTCCCGCACGGTCCGCCCGACCCAGACGGGGTCGGTCAGCCGGTAAGCGCGCATCACGAACTGCGTGGCTGGCGTCAGGCGCTCGTCGTTGCCGCCGAGCGCCCCGCCCATCTCGGCCTCGTACTTGCGGCACTCCTCGGCGATGTCCACCCGCAGGATCTTCGGGCCGAGGCTCGCGAGTATCCAGGCCGAGCCCGCCGTGCCGAAGAGATAGGTGACGGCATAGGCCACCGGCATGGCGTTGAGCATCGCCTGCTTCTCCGCGTCGCCGATACCGAGCTGGTCGATGCTGTTGCCGGCGACCCCCAGCACGGCGGAGATGGTGCTCGCCCCGGCCAGCAGGCCCGCCGTGCCGCCGGCGTCGTAGCCGAGAATCCGGCCAGCCAGCACCGCGCTGGCCAGCACCGCGGCGCATAACACGATGGCGAACAGCACCTGCTGTATGCCATCGCCCTTCAGCCCCTGGAAGAACTGCGGCCCGACGCCGTAGCCGACGGCGAAGAGGAACATGAGAAAGAACGTGGACTTCACGTTGCCCGAGATCGCGATCTCGAGCTGCCCGACCAGCACCCCGGCGAGCAGCGTGCTGGTGACGACGCCGAGGCTGAAGGAACCGACCTTGAACTTGCCGAGCCAGAACCCGAGACCCAGCGTCAGGAAGATGGCGATCTCGGGATAGATCCTCAGCGTATCGACGAACCACTGCCACATGTCGCCTGCTCCCGGTCGTTCCGCTTAACGCGCCTGGCGCCGTCTGCCCTTGCCGAGTGACGTCGCCTTCAGCAGCCGCAGGCCCTGTGCCGCGTGATAGCCGTGTATCTCCTTCACGTCGAGCTTGCGCATGAACTCGATCGTGTCGGCGGTGATCACCTGGCCCGGCACCATGATCGGGAAGCCCGGCGGGTAGGGAATCACGAAATCCGCCGCCACCATCTCCGGCCCCTTCTTCAGGCGCTGGTCCACGTCCTTCGATGCCAGCGGGACGAACTCGCAGTCCTCGGGCCGGTACGCCGTGTAGAAGGCCTCGCGCATGTGGCCTTCGGCCGTGGCGCTTCTCGGGTCGTCGCGGAATGCGGCATGGAAGCGGCTGAAGTTCGGCAGGTCCGGTACGTCCTCCATCAGCGCCTTCACCCGCGCCTCGAACACCGCGCGGGCCGCAGCCCCGCCCTGCCGCAGCTCCTCGTCGATCTGCCGCGCGATCTCCGCGAGCACCTTGACGATGTGCGCGACATCGCTGCGGGTGTTGTTGATGTTGGTCTGCACCAGGATGCTGTTGCGCGAGGTCTTGTTGATCTGGATGTCGTAGCGCTCGGCCAGCATCCCCTTGAACGCCGTGCCGTCATAGCCGGCCGTGCCGCAGACGAGCGTGAGGCGCGTCGGGTCCAGCGCAAACTCGTCACGACGCCAGGCGTCGAGAATCCGTGCGCGGATGCCTTCGGCCTGGCTGTAGTCGGCGATGCCGGACTCGCGGTATTCGGCCGGCACCATCTCGGCCGGCGTGAGCACGCGGAAGTACTTCGAGATGAGCGGGTGCGAGTTGACCTGCTGGCGGATACGCAGTGCGAGGTCGGTGGCGCGGATCACCAGCTCGTAACCCTCCAGTTCCATCTGCCGCCGCGCAAGGTCCAGCGAGGCGATGATCTGCAGGTTTGGCGAGGTCGAGGTATGGGTAAAGTAAGCCTCCTCGAAAGCGCCGTGCACGAGGCCGAAATCCTGGTCCCGTACCAGGACCATCGACCCCTGGCGCAGCGCCGACATCGACTTGTGCGTCGACTGCGTGGCGTACACGCGCACGCGCGAGCGGTCCGGGTCGGGCAGCAGGCGCATGTCGAGCAGGCGCGGGTCGGCCGGGTCGAGGTCGCCCGCCTCGGCACGGAAGGCACGGTACTCCTCGCGGTAGGCCGCGCTTTGCAGCCGCTCCGCCAGGCTGTCGGCGGCGTGCATGGCCGTGCGCAGGCGATGGAAAGGCGAGAAGCGCGCGAACCCGAACCAGGCCTCGTCCCAGAGGAACACGAGGTCCGGCTTGATCGCGAGACACTCCTCCATCACCCGCTGCGGGTTGTACATGTGCCCGTCGAAGGTGCAGTTGGTGAGATCCACCAGCTTCGCGCGGTCGAGCTTGCCCTCGGCCTTCAGCGCGAGGAGTGCCTGCTTGATGGAACGCAGCGGCACGGCCCCGTACATCGAATAGGCCGTCATCGGGTAGGCCTCGAGATAGAGCGGCTGCGCGCCGGATAGCACCATGGCGTAGTGGTGCGACTTGTGGCAGTTGCGGTCGATCAGCACGATGTCGCCGGGCGCGAGCAGCGCCTGCAGGACGATCTTGTTCGACGTCGAGGTGCCGTTGGTCACGAAATAAGCGCGATCGGCGCCGAAGGCGCGCGCGGCGAGTTCCTGCGCGCGCTTGATGTTGCCGGTGGGCTCGAGCAGGCTGTCGAGGCCGCCAGTCGTGGCCGAGGACTCCGCCAGGAACAGGTTGGTGCCGTAAAAATGGCCCATGTCCCTGATCCAGTGGGAGCGGAAGATCGACTTGCCGCGCGCCACCGGCAGGGCGTGGAAAGTGCCGACGGGTTTCTGGCTGTAGCGCTTCAGGTTGGTGAAGTACGGCGTATCGTACCGGTCACCGACACCGTCGAGAATCGACAGGTGCAGCTCCATGAGTTCCTCGACGCCGTAGAAAATGCGCCGCAGCCAGGCCGCCTCGGGCCGGCCCGCGAGCGACTCCGCGCCGCGCTCCGTCAGCATGTACACGTCCAGTTCCGGACGGATGTTCTTCAGAGCCCAGGCCAGTCTCAAGCCGTAGTCGCGCACGTCAGCCGTATCCGGGTCGAACGGAACCGCGCGGTCGAGTTCATCGCGCAATGCGGGCCAGTCGCGCTGCGAGCGGAAGCCGAAGCCATCGCCGATCACGATGGCCTGCAGCTCCGGGTTGGCGAGCACTGCCACGATCGCGTCCTCGAAGGAGCCTACCTGCACCAGCTCGTAGATGAAGGGATCATCCGCGCGCCGCAGGCGGCGTATCTCCTGGCGCATCTGCTCGTAACGGGAAGGATCGGTGGCGGTGACGCTGAGCACCTCGAAATACGGCCGGTGCCTGTCCTCGCCCTCCGCCGACGGCGGCAGGTAATCGGCGATCTGCACCTCGGCTTCCTCGCCCGGCTCCCAGAGCGCCGCCTCGTGGCGAAACGCCCCGGAGGAGAGCGCCGAGTTGATACGCTGGGCAAGATGCGCGAAGGCCGTCGCGTCGCCGTCGCGCAGGTTGCCGTGCAAGGCCCGGTGCAGTGCCGGGCCGGGAAAAGCGCAGAACTCGTCGAGGGGCTCGAGTTCCGCCAACGCAGTTTCCGCCTCGGCGATCAGCCGATCGGTCTTCTCCTTCCGTGCGGCAGCCGCGGCCCAGGCGCGGGCCGTGACCGCGAGCCGGGCCCAGCGGTCGTGGCGCATGTCCGGCACGGAGAAGCCCTGGCCGACGGGCATGGATCCCGAGTTCTCGTTCTCGTCATTCATCGGCAGAGTTCCGGCGATTTGGAGGCTGCAGAAACCGGGATCCGGGGGCGGGTTTCAGGGACGCTTCCCTCAAGGAAGCGCCCCGTTCCCGCTCAGTTCGGATTCGGACCGAACACGCCGACCCCGAGTTCGCCCGCGATATCGCGGATGGCATTCAGGCCACGAACGCTGTTGCCCGCCTCGTTGAGCCGGGGTGAAAAGGTCGCGATCGCGAAGCGTCCCGGCACCACGGCCACGATGCCGCCGCCGACGCCGGTCTTGGCCGGCAGGCCCGCGGTGTACATCCACTCGCCGGATTCGTCATAGAAACCCGCGGTCGCCATCACCGCGAGCAGCTCCGGCACGTGCTCGGCCGGCATCACGCGCTTGTTCGTGAGCGGATTGACCCCCCCGTTGGCCAGTGTCGCGCCCATCATGGCCAGGTCCCGCGCGCTGACGCCGATCGAGCACTGCTGCGTATAGACCCG
>JAKLLP010000137.1 GCA_023150055.1 Gammaproteobacteria bacterium
GGCGCCGGTGAACTGCTGGTTGCAGGTTGCGCCACCTCGCCACGCGCTTCTTCTTCCGACCTGGCCAGCGTACCGAACGTGATCGTCACGGTACCGGAAGCCGCTGCCGCCGGCCGCCACGATCTGCGGCTCAACACGACCCGCCCCCTGTACGAGCCGATGTACGAACTGCGCCTCGAACTGCGCTGCCCGGGAAGCCCCCGTGTCGTTCGCCAGTACGTGCTGATGCTCGACCTGCCGGGCACCCGCCCCGAGTCAATGCCCGCCACGACGACGACCCAGGTCGGGCTTGCGAGCGTGCCGCCGCAGGCTCGCGCAACGCGCCCGACGGCGGGCGCGGCAGCCGGCGTAGCGCGCCGGGCAGCGCCGGAACCGGCGCTCTCCGGGGCCACCGTCTACCGCGTACAGCGAGGCGACACCCTGTCGACTATAGCGGCGCGTATCCGCGACCGTGGCGGTCGCAGCATCTGGGAGGTTGCCGACCAGATCTTCGCCAGTAACCCGAACGCTTTCATCAACGGCAACCCGGACCTCATCCGCAGCGGCGTCGAGATCGCACTCCCCGCGACACTCGAGGAGTCGCCCGCCGCGCAGGCCGCTGCCCCGAGCGCCCTCGCCGCGCCGCCGTCCTTGGCACCGGTCACCGCGACGCAACCGGATGGCGGGACCACGCCCCCCGAGACAGCGCCCGTCGCCCTCGCTGTCGCCGAGGTAGCCGACGAGCCCGTGGCAGAACCGCTCGCGAGCACGGTCCTGACGGAACCGGCGACGCCCGCGGTTTTCCAGGACGAACAAGCCAGCGTGGACGTGGTTGCTGCAGCCCCGCCTGCGCCCGAGGTCACGATGGCAGATCCCGCGGATGGTGGTACCCCGCCATGGCTTGCCGCGCTGGTTGGCATCCTGATCGGCACGGCCGCGAGTTTTCTGTTGCTCCGCGAACGCCTCGTGGAAGCGCTGCGAGGATCGCGAGGGACGCGTCTTCCGTCCGAAACCAGCGAGTCTGGCCTGGCAGAGACGCTGCAGCCGCCGAAATTCGGCACGCCAAGCGAGCCCTCGATGGTGGTGGTCGAGGGACCGCGCGCGGAAGCGCTCGGCGACACCATGGAAGAGGCAGACCCAACCGACCGGCAACCGTCGCTTGGCCCGGAGTCGACGGCTGAGTACGCTGACCTGGACATGCCGAGTGAACTGGCGAGCTTGTTCGATACCGGCCCGGGTTCGAGGGTGTCGGGCCCCGGAGCCCCGGACCCGCAGGAAATGAGCCTCGATCTGGACCTTTCTGCTGCCGCAGCCGAGGTCGAGGTCGATGCCAACATCGGCTGGGTGGAAGACCTGGATGAGACATCCCTGACCGCGACCGACCGGGCCGACGGACTGCAGGGCTCGGCGGGCGACACCGTCGAGCAGACCAACCTGCGCGACCTCTCCCAGCAGGCCATTGACGAGCAGATGGTATCGGACACGTTGAAGGAAGCACTCGAATTGCTGGAAAGCGATTACGAGGACGAACTGACTGCGAGCCAGATGATCGACCGGGCGAAGCTCGGAGAAATCCTCGATGAAGACGAGGACACGCTGATCCGCACCGGCACGGACCAGATCCCGCGACGCTGAATCACCCGCGCGGACTACCCGCGTGCTGCGTCCAGCGCGTCCACGTTGCGCCAGCCACGGGGCAGAACCAGCCCCCGGCGGCCGCGCTCGCCCACGTAGTGCTGGAGATCCTCGGATTTGAGCGTCATCCTGCGCTGTCCGCTGCGTACCACCAGGCTGTCACCCGCCCCGAGCACCGCGATCGCAACGAGTTTTTCCTCCCCGGACTTCAGCTTGCCGGCCGGGATGCCCAGGATGCGGTTGCCCTTGCCTCGCGGCAGTTCCGGCAACTCAGCGGCACTGAAGACCAGCAGATGCCCTCCTGAACTCACCGCGGCGACCCGTGCATCGCCCGGAAACCCACTGACCGGACACGGCGCCGGGACGACCACGTCCCACCCGGGCCGCAACCGCAGAGCCGCCTTCCCCGCACGGTTGCGGGAGTGCAACTCGCCAAGACGCACGAAAAAGCCGTAACCGGCCGTGCTGGCAACCAGCCATGGCGTCTGCGGATCGCCAATCATCACGCCACGGAAACTCGCCCCGTCCGGTGGATTCAAACGCCCCGACAACGGCTCACCCTGGCCGCGGGCGGAAGGCAGCGCATGCGCCGGCAAACTGTATGCCCGGCCGGTGGAGTCGAGAAACACGGCCAGTTCCGTGCTGCGTCCGCGAGCGGCGCAGAAATAAGCGTCGCCGGTCTTGAAGCTGAGCGATTCCGGGTCGATATCGTGTCCCTTGGCCGCCCGCACCCAACCGCGCTCCGAGAGCACGACGGTGACCGGCTCGGCCGTGACGAGTTGCTCCTCGGCCATCGCCCGCGCTGCTTCACGTTCCACCAGGCGGGTACGGCGCTCGTCGCCGTACTCGCCGGCCAGGGCCTCGATCTCCTCGCGCACCAATGACCGCAGCTTCGCCGGGCTGCCCAGGAGTTTCTGCAGCCGATCGCGCTCCGCGGCCAGCTCTTTCTGCTCGCCGCGGATCTTCATCTCCTCGAGCTTGGCAAGATTGCGCAAGCGAAGGTTGAGAATCGCTTCGGCCTGGATGTCCGTCAGGCCGAATTTCTTCATCAGCACCGGTTTTGGCTCGTCTTCACGCCTGATGATCCGGATGACCTCGTCGATATTCAGATAGGCGATCAACAAGCCTTCGAGGACATGAATGCGTTCGTTGACACGATCGAGCCGGAACCGTGAGCGCTTCTTGACCGTCTCGATGCGAAAATCCAGCCATTCGAGCAACAGGGCGCGCAGGTCGCGGACCGCAGGCTTGCCGTCGGTGCCGATGACGTTCAGGTTGACCCTGAGCGACTTCTCCAGGTCGGTGGTAGCGAACAGATGCAGCATCAAGGACGAAGCGTCCACGCGCCCGGACCGCAGGACAATGACCAAACGGGTGGGTTCCTCCTGGTCGGATTCGTCGCGCAGGTCCTCCACCATGGGCAGCTTCTTGGCGCGCATCTGGTTAGCGATCTGCTCCAGAACCCGGGCGCCGGAGGCCTGGTAGGGCAGGCTGTTGATGACGATAGTGCCGTCCTCGACCGTGTAAGTCGCCCGCACTCGCAATGTGCCGTTGCCCGAGCTGTACACCGCGACGATTTCCTCGCGCGGCGAAACCAGCTCGCCTCCCGTCGGAAAGTCCGGCCCCTTGATGATCCTGGCGAGCTGCTTCACGGAGGTATCACGGTCCTCTATCAGCTTGACGAGGCCCACGGCGACCTCACGCAGGTTGTGCGGCGGCACGTCCGTGGACATGCCGACGGCACTGCCACTGGCGCCATTGAGGAGCAGGTTCGGCAGCCTCGCCGGCAGCAGCGACGGCTCCCGCAGGGTACCGTCGAAGTTCGGCACCCACTCGACCGTGCCCTGCTCGAGTTCGGCAAGTAGCACCGCCGCGTACGGCCGCAGCCGCGATTCGGTGTAGCGCATGGCCGCGAATGATTTCGGGTCGTCGGCCGAGCCCCAGTTACCCTGCCCGTCGATGATCGGGTAACGGCAGGAGAAATCCTGCGCCAGGTGCACCATGGCCTCGTAACAGGCCGTGTCACCATGTGGGTGGAACTTGCCGATCACGTCGCCCACGGTCCGCGCGGATTTCTTGTGCTTCGAACCGGCCGCAAGACCCAGCTCGCTCATGGCGTAGATAATGCGGCGCTGGACCGGTTTCAGGCCGTCGGCGATATGCGGCAACGCGCGATCGAGGATGACGTACATCGAGTAGTCGAGATAAGCGCGCTCCGCATACTCGCGCAGCGGCAACTGCTCGATGCCCTCGAAATCCAGCTGGCTCTGCTTCCCCATTCCCCGCGTTCCTACAGCTGTACCTGGGCCAGGTTGCCCTTGGTCTCGATCCAGCTGCGCCGATCGGCTGCCCTCTTCTTGGCGAGCAGCATGTCGAGCAGCTGTTCGGTCTGGTCGCGGGCATCCACTGTCAGCTGGACCAGGCGGCGTGTATCCGGCGCCATGGTCGTCTCACGAAGCTGTGCCGGACTCATTTCGCCCAGCCCCTTGAAACGCGTGATGGACACCTTGCCCTTCAGTTTCTCGGCCGCGATCCGGTCGAGGATTCCCTGCCGTTCGGCGTCATCGAGTGCGTAGAACACTTCACGACCGACGTCGATGCGATACAGCGGCGGCATGGCCACGTAGACGTGGCCGGCTTGCACGAGGCGGGGAAAGTGCCGCACGAACAGCGCGCAGATGAGGGTGGCAATATGCTGCCCATCGGAATCCGCATCAGCGAGAATACAGACCTTGTAGTAACGCAGGCGGGTAAGGTCGTCGCTGCCAGGCTCTACACCGAGGGCCAGGCTGATGTTGTGAACCTCCTGGGAAGCGAGCAACTCCGCCTGCTCGACCTCCCACGTATTGAGGATTTTCCCGCGCAGCGGCAGCACCGCCTGGAACTCGCGCTCGCGCGCCTGCTTGGCCGAGCCGCCGGCCGAGTCGCCCTCCACCAGGAACAGCTCGCCGCACTCGGCATCGTCGCTGGTGCAATCCGCGAGCTTGCCCGGCAGCGCCGGGCCCGCAACCACCTTCTTGCGCACCACGGCCTTGCCGGCCCTGAGGCGGTTCTGGGCAGCCGCGATGGCGCGCAGCGCGACCTGATCACCCGTTTCCGGGTGCTGATTGAGCCATAACGCGAAAGAATCCTTGACGACGCCCGACACGAACGCAGCGCATTCGCGCGACGACAGTCGTTCCTTCGTCTGCCCGGAGAATTGCGGATCTTCGAGCTTGATCGAGAGTACGAATGCCACGCCGTCCCAGACATCCTCCGGAGCGAGACGGACACCGCGCGGCAGCAGGCTGCGGAACTCGCAGTACTCGCGCAGCGCTTCGGTGAGCCCGGTGCGCAGGCCGCTGACGTGCGTGCCACCCTGCGGTGTCGGAATGAGATTGACGTAGGATTCCGTCAACGGCGGCGTATCGCCATTGACCCAGAACAGGGCCCACTGCACCTCCTCGTGGTCACCCTTGGCTTCACCGGTAAATGGCTGGGCCGGCAAGGTCTCGACGCTGCCCACCGATTCCGCGAGATATTGACCGACCCCTCCGCGGTACTCCCACTCCATTGACTGCTGCGGGTGCTCGATCTCGAAGTTCACCTTTAATCCCGGGCAAAGGACTGCCTTCGCCTGCAGGGCGTGGCGCAGCTGCGGAATGGAGAACTTGTCAGAATCGAAATACTTCGGGTCAGGCCAGAATCGAATCGTGGTGCCGGTGTTGTTGCGGCCCACCTTGCCGACGACTTCGAGCCTGCTCGCGCGCGCCCCCCCGCGAAAGCTCATGTTGTACTCGTGGCCGTCGCGCTTGACCCACACCTCGAGGTTCTTCGACAGCGCGTTCACGACCGATACACCGACGCCATGCAGTCCGCCAGAGAAACGGTAGCTCTTGTTGGAAAACTTTGCGCCGGCATGCAGCCGCGTGAGGATCAGCTCCACACCTGTGACCTTCTCGCGGGGATGAATGTCGACCGGCATGCCGCGACCGTCATCGGCCACCTGCAGCGACCCGTCCCGCCAGAGCTTCACATCGATGCGGCTGCAATGGCCGGCCAGCGCCTCATCGACGCTGTTGTCGATTACCTCATGGCCGAGGTGATTGGGCCGGGAAGTGTCCGTATACATGCCAGGGCGGCGTCGGACCGGATCCAGACCGCTCAGGACCTCAATGGCAGTGGCGTCGTACTTGGCACTCATGGCAACCAGCCGGCTCGCTCGAGCAGTGACACAAAGCTACGCAACGCGCATTGACCTGGCGGCACCAGGGTGGAGACGGCAATGCGGCCACGGCAAGGCCGCCACGGGATCATCCAGGCAACGCGCACAACAAGCGCGCATAGTAGTGCGGCCGCCCGCTCATGCAAAGCGGGACCGTGTACCCGCACGGGAAGAAAAACGGGCCCGACCAGCCCGCCCGCGCAAACATGCACCCGACGCGGATGCATCTGGTGTGGCGTTCCGCAAGTAACTTGCCAGCGATGACCGCCCTTGCGGCGGGAGGT
>JAKLLP010000138.1 GCA_023150055.1 Gammaproteobacteria bacterium
GTACGCAACCGGGCTGCGCGTGTCGGAGTTGATCAACCTGCGTCAGGGGCAGATCAATCTCAACCAGGGCGTGCTTCGCGTGCGCGGCAAGGGCGACCGTGAACGGCTGATACCGCTTGGCGAGGAGTCCCAGCGCTGGCTTCGGGAGTTCGTTGCGGGACCGCGCGTGGAAATCCTGCTGGAACGGCAGACGGAATACCTGTTCCCGACCCGGCGCGGGGATCGCATGACGCGCCAGGCTTTCTGGCACATCATCAAGCGCTACGCGAAAAGGCTGACATCCTCGGCAGGCTCTCGCCGCATACGCTGCGGCATGCGTTTGCGACACATCTGTTGAACAATGGCGCGGATCTGCGCGTCGTGCAGATGTTGCTGGGTCACAGCGACCTGTCGACAACCCAGATCTACACCCATGTCGCACGGGAGCGCATGAAGGAGATGCACGCGCAGCATCATCCCCGCGGCTGAGCGGCCGCGCCCCTGCGGGTGGCGCCCGTAATTCCGCAGCCCGTATGCTAGACTCCGGCACCGGTATCCAGACCGGATGGCGGGCGCTGCAATTCTCGCATCGCTCAGCAGCCGCAAGCGGAGTGCTTCATCTTGCAGAGGATTCTTCACAAGCTGCGTATTGCAGGCACGCTGCTCGGTGTCCTGGCGGCATTGACCGCGCAGGCCCAGGACGGCGCCGACCTTGTTTACAAGCGGCTGAGCGAACGATTTCCGGAGGTTCGCCCGGAGCAGATCACGCCAGCCCCCATACCGGGGCTGTTTGAACTGCGCCTCGGTCCGCAGATCGCGTACGTCTCTGCGGATGGCCGGTTTCTTCTGCGCGGTGACATTATTGATGTCGGCACCGATGCCAACCTGACCGAGGCTCGCCGCAGCGCCGCGCGCCTGGCTGCCGTCGAGGATGTCGGCGAGGCGCAGATGATCATTTTTTCGCCGAAGCAGGTGAAACACACGATCAGCGTGTTCACCGACATCGATTGTGGCTACTGCAGGCGTCTGCACCGGGAAATAGAGCAATATCTCGATGCGGGCATCAGGGTGCGCTACCTGTTTTTCCCGCGCAGCGGGCCCGATACCGAAAGCTGGTCGAAGGCGGTCACTGTCTGGTGTTCGTCCGACCGCAATGCGGCGCTGACGAAGTCCAAGAGAGGCGAGGTGCTGGCGGCATCGAACTGCAGCCCGACCCCCGTGCAGCAGCATTATTCCCTCGGAATTACCCTCGGCGTGCAGGGTACCCCGGCGATCATCACGGATTCCGGTGAACTCGTTCCGGGTTATGTGCCGGCCGCCGAGCTGATGCCTTACCTGGATGGCGGGAAGCAACTGCCGCAAGGCTGACGGGTCTTCGGCCGGCGTGCGTCGCCAATCCGTGGCGGATGGTCCCGGCCTGGGTTCGAGGTCGTGGTCGTCGTGGCCGGCCTCACGGCCGATGCCTCCGGCCCCCGGCCGGTACTTTCAGGAATGGATCGCAAAGCGCACAGCGCGCAGCGTGGCAGCCTGCGGCGCCAAGCTCCCGCAAGTCCGTCCGCAGGTCCGTGAGGCGCTATCGTCGTGCCAACCCGCGCGGATTGGCGATAGGGCGGTGACGGCGCGCCGCTCAGCGCTCTAGGAGCTTGAGCTTGTCTTCGACCTTGGTCCACTCGTCGGCATCGGCGGGTGGCGTGCCGGCCTCGGTGATGACCGGCCAGAGCTTGGAGAGTTCGGCGTTCAGCGCCTTGAACTGTTCCTGACCCTCGGGCACCTCGTCCTCTGACATGATGGCCTCCACCGGGCACTCTGGCTCGCACAGCGTGCAGTCGATGCATTCGTCCGGATCGATCACCAGCATGTTCGGTCCTTCGTGGAAGCAATCCACGGGACACACTTCCACGCAGTCCATGTATTTGCACTTGATGCACTTCTCGGTGACGACGAACGTCATGACTCTCTCCTGCGAAGGCCTGCTTGGCTCTGCCGGGCGTGGCGCGCTAATTTAGGCATTTCCTGCCGAAAATCAAATGATTTGCCGGGTAGATGACCCGGTTGCGACCATTCGCCGCAACCGGGGGAGTTCAGTTTGTCGCAGAGCGGGCCGGTTACCACTGACTCATGTCAATGCCCGCCCCGGGGCGGTCACCAGCAGCACAGGGGCCTTGCTGTCGAACCCGGCATCGAGGCAGCGCTCGAGGGCTATGCAGACGCTCGGGAACGCGATCTCGCTCCACGGAATCTGCCCTGGCGGGAACAGTCGTGTTTCCAGCGTCTCCTCCCCGGCGCCGAAGACGGGGGCGGTGAGCCTGCCGTGAAAAAAAACGTGGACCTGCCTGGCCTGGACGACGTCCACGACAGCGAACAATGCCCCGAGCTCGACCTGTGCTTCGGCTTCTTCCCAGGTTTCCCGGATCGCCGCTTCCCCGAGTGTTTCGCCGAGTTCCATGAATCCGGCGGGAACGGTCCAGAAGCCGTGGCGCGGTTCGATCGCGCGGCGACAAAGCAGAATCTGGCCTTCGTACACCGGTACGCAGCCGACCACGACCAGCGGATTCTGGTAGTGGATCCGGCCACAGCTCTTGCATACGTGGCGCGGCCGGTTGTCTCCCGCGGGTACCTCGAGCGTGACCGCCTGCCCGCAATGGCTGCAGAAATTCATCGTGTCGTTTTGCCTGGGTCGATGATATTGCGCCCCCGGGCATTGTACGGCGGCGGCAGGATGCACCAAACGAGGATTGTCGATCTGGGCCGATCTGGCCGATCTGGGCGGATCTGGTCAGAGACCCTGTGCCGGGAGAGGGACTTGAACCCACACGGTGTCACCACCAACGGATTTTGAGTCCGCCGCGTCTACCAATTCCGCCATCCCGGCGTGCGGGCGGTGAAGGATACACGCCGGGTCAAAAGGCGTCCACGCGGTTCGCATGCGGCCGGGGTGAGCCGAATGGCCGGGAAAAGTACAATCCGCGGCCGTGGACCTGGCTGAATTCGACTTTGAACTTCCCGCCGAGCTCATCGCGCAGCAGCCGCTGCCTGAGCGCAGCGCGAGCCGCCTGCTGGTTATGGACCGCACCGGGGCGTGCACAGACCACTGCTTCAGGGACCTGGAGAGCTTTCTCTGCCGCGGCGACCTGCTGGTTGTCAACGACTCGCAGGTGCTCCCGGCGCGACTGTTCGGGCACAAGCAGAGCGGTGGTCGCATCGAGATGCTGCTGGAGCGGGTCCTCGATGATTGCAGCGTGTTGGCCCAGCTGCGTAGCAGTCACGCGCCTCGTCCCGGGAGCGGCATCGATTTCGACGGTGGCGCCTGGGCGGTCGTGCTGCGCCGGCAGGGGCCTTTTTTCGAGTTGCGTTTCGACAGGCCGGTATTGCCCGTGTTGCTGGCTGCCGGCCACATGCCCTTGCCGCCTTACATCCGCCGCGGCGACCAACCCGCCGACCGGGAGCGCTACCAGACGGTATTCGCCCGGGTGCCAGGCTCGGTCGCGGCGCCGACGGCCGGGCTCCATTTCGATGCGGGTCTCAGGTCGCGCCTGATCGACAAGGGGGTCGCCATTGCCGACGTCACTTTGCATGTCGGTGCCGGTACTTTCGCCCCATTGCGCGAGGAGCAGCTGGCGAGCGCGCGCCTGCACAAGGAGCGGATCACGGTCGGCCCCGAACTCGTCGCTGCCGTGGTGGCGGCTCGCGCGGCCTCCCGCCGGGTCATTGCCGTCGGCACGACGGTGATGCGGGCGCTGGAGACCGCGGCAGGCCAGGGCGTGCTGGCGCCGTACGAGGGCGAGACCGACCTCTTCATCAGGCCGGGACACGAGTTTCGCGTCGCCGATGCGCTGATCAGCAATTTTCACCTGCCGCGATCCTCACTGCTCATCCTGGTGTGTGCGTTCGCCGGGCGCGGGAGGGTACTTGCAGCCTATGGTCATGCGGTCGAGCGTGGCTACAGGTTTTTCAGTTATGGTGATGCGATGTTCCTGGAAAGGTCGCCATAGCCGGGTCACGGACCGGGCCGTACCGTCATGAGTGAAACCCGCTTTTTTGAGGTGATCGCAACCGACGGCGCTGCCCGTCGGGGCAGGCTCCAGCTGGCCCGCGGGGTCATCGACACGCCGGCATTCATGCCGGTAGGCACTGCCGGCACCGTCAAGGCCATGACGCCCGAGGAGGTTGCCGGGCTCGGCGCGCAGGTGGTGCTCGCGAACACCTTCCACCTGATGCTCCGTCCGGGAAGCGAACTGATCGGCTCGCTCGGCGGGCTGCATCGTTTCATGCACTGGAAACGCCCGATTCTTACCGACTCCGGCGGGTTCCAGGTTTTCAGTCTCGGCAAGCGCACGAAAATCCGCGAGGACGGCGTCGAGTTCAGCTCCCCGATCACCGGCGATAGGGTGTTTCTGGGGCCGGCGAGCGCCATGCGTGTACAGGCCGATCTGGGCAGCGACATCCGCATGATTTTCGACGAGTGCACGCCCTGGCCGGTCAGCGAAGCCGCGGCACGTACGTCGATGGAACGATCCCTGCGCTGGGCGCGCGAGAGTCGCGACGCATTCGAGCCCGATGCCGGATCGGGCAGCGTCTGCTTCGGTATCGTACAGGGCGGGATGTTTCCGGCTCTGCGGGAGGCTTCCCTCGGTGCACTGCTCGATATCGGCTTCGAGGGTATGGCTATTGGTGGCCTGTCCGTCGGAGAGCCGGAGGAGGAACGGCTGCGGATACTGCGCCAGCTGCTACCGCAGATGCCCCGGGACAAACCGCGCTATCTCATGGGGGTAGGAACACCGCGCGACATCGTCAAGGCGGTGGTGCTCGGCATCGATATGTTCGACTGCGTCATGCCGACCAGAAACGCCCGCAACGGACACCTGTTCACCGAGCACGGCGTGGTGCGCATCCGCAACGCCCGCTACCGCGACGATCCGCGGCCACTGCAGGAGGGCTGCGCCTGCTACACCTGCCAGAACTACAGCCGTGCCTACCTTCGCCACCTCGATGCCTGTGGCGAAATCCTCGGCTGCAGACTCAATACGATACATAACCTGCATTTTTACCTCGACCTGATGCGACGTCTGCGCGGCGCGATCGAGACCGGCACCCTCGGGGAGTTCTCCCGCGATTTCCTCGGCCGGCAGGCGGCGGATCAGCCGCTCGGCGAAACAACTGTGCAATAATATGCCGCTATTTTTCCGGGGCTTGCCTTAACTTCAGGGGAAGATATGGGTTTTTTCATCCAGGACGCGTGGGCGCAGGACATGCCTTCACCGACCGATCCGTTTCTCTCGATGCTGCCGTTGCTGCTGGTGTTCGTCGTTTTCTATTTCTTCCTGATCCGTCCCCAGAGCAAACGCCAGAAGGAGCACAAGGAAATGGTCTCCAGACTGGCCGTCGGCGACGAGGTCGTGACCACCGGCGGCGTGCTCGGCCGGATAACCGAGATCGGCGAGCAGTTCATCCAGGTCGAGGTCGCGGACGGGGTGCGCATCAAGGTGCAGCGGCACACCGTCGGCGCAGTCATGCCAAAGGGCACGATCAAGAACGCCTGACCCGGAAACGACGCATTCATGAATCGTAACCCCCTGTGGAAGACCGTGCTGGTCGCGGTCGTGCTCCTGGCGGCGCTCGTCATCGCGCTGCCCAACGTGTTTGGCGAAGACCCGGCGCTGCAGATCAGCCTGGATAATGGCGCGAACATCGACAAGGCCGGCCTGGACGAGGTAAGGCGCTCGATAGAGGCCGCGGGGGTGGAGTTCAGCTCGGCCTACGACGACGACGGGCGCCTGATGCTCCGGTTTGCGAACGTGGAGAGCCAGCTCAGGTCTGGCGACCGGGTGCGGGAGGCGCTCGGCAAGGGCTACGTGGTGGCGTTGACGCTGGCGCCCCGCACCCCGGAATGGCTCGCTGCCATGGGCCTCAAGCCCATGAGTCTCGGCCTCGATCTGCGTGGTGGTGTGCATTTTCTCTTCCAGGTCGACATGGATGAGGCGCTGCGCCAGCGCATCGAGCGCTACGCCACCGATTTCAGCAAGCTGCTGCGCGACAACCGGATTCGTCGCAATGTTCGCGTCGAGGGTGAAGTCATCAGCATAGAGCTGCAGGACGTCGCCGATCTCGATCGA
>JAKLLP010000139.1 GCA_023150055.1 Gammaproteobacteria bacterium
CCACTTCGGCTGCGTGCGGGGTAAAACCGGCGTTGATCGCGGCAAAGACGAGTAACGTCGCCGCGACGGCCAGCGCCAGTACCGGTAACCGTTCGCGAGGGTCCCTGATCAATCTGTTGTCGATGTCCATTCGCTTACCCTTCCGTTCTGCAACCCCACCCAGGGGTTACACTGTTGGAATTGCAGGAATCGTGCCAGGCAATGAATTGCAAAAAAAACAGTTAGTTAGGTCTATTTTTGCCTTCACGGAAATCCGTGTTTCACGGTAATTCGTTGGACAGAAAAACGAAATTCCGTACTATGTGCCTATGGTGGACAACATCATCGATTACGCAGCCTTGCTGCGCCGCCTGCCGCTGCCGGTGGCGGTTCTCGATGGCGAGGGCCGGTTCCTCGACGTGAGCGAGGAGTGGGAGCGCCGCACCGGCTACTCGATGGCCGAGCTGCGCGCGCTGCGTCCCGAGGACATCGCGACACCGGAAAGTGCCGCGCGCATCCGCGAGGAGCACCTGCCCTGCTTTCGCCGCACCGGGCGGCTACACCAGGTGCCGGTGGAGTTCATCAGCAAGGACGGGCGGGTGCTGTGTTTTTTCACCACCACGGTGGCCGCCCAGGGCCCGGACCAGGCCGGTCGCCGTTATTCCATCTCGCTGTTCGAGGAGCCTTCCGACCGCAAGCGCCTGGAGCAGCGCTTCGTGGAGCTCTACGAGTCGACGCCGGCGATGCTGCACACGGTGGATGCCGAAGGCCGCGTGATCGCGGTGAGCAATCATTGGCTGACCAAGCTCGGCTATCGGCGCAGCGAGGTGCTCGGCCGCTCCATTCTCGATTTCATCGCCGTCGATGCCCGCCAGGGGCTGACTGACGAGCGGCTGCGCCAGCGCATCAGCGAAGGCGACGTGCAGAACGTGCCGCGGCAGCTCCTCACGCGCGCTGGCGAGGTGATCGACGTACTGCTCTCCGCCAGGGCGGAGCGGGACGAGCAGGGCAGGGTGAAGCGGCTGCTGGTCGCGAGCAAGGACGTCACCGAGCGCAACCGGGCCGAGGCGAAGCTGCGCGAGGCCTATGGCGAGATCGCGAGCCTCAAGGAAGAGCTCGAGCGCGAGCGCGACTATCTGCGCGAGGAAATCAACACCTCCATGAACTTCGGCCGGATCGTGGGCGACAGCCCCGCCCTCGACGCGATGCTGGCGCGGATCGAAGCCGTGGCGCGCACGCCCGCGAGCGTGCTGATCGTGGGGGAGACCGGCTCCGGCAAGGAGCTGGTGGCCCATGCCATACACGCCCGCAGTCACCGCGCCGACCGGCCGCTCGTCAAGGTCAACTGCGCCGCAATTCCGGATGAGCTCTTCGAGAGCGAGTTTTTCGGGCACGTCCGCGGGGCTTTTACCGGCGCCCATCGCGATCGGGTCGGCCGCTTCGAGCTGGCCGACGGCGGCACGATCTTCCTCGACGAGGTCGGTGAGATACCGCTGGCGCTGCAGGGCAAGTTGCTGCGCGTACTGCAGGAGAAGGAATTCGAGAGAGTGGGCGACGACCACACGCGCAAGGTCGATGTCCGTGTCATTGCCGCGACCAACAAGGACCTCGGCAAGGCGGTGGAGGCCGGCGAGTTTCGCGAGGACCTTTATTACCGGCTGAGCGTGTTCCCGGTGGAGGTGCCGCCGTTGCGCCGGCGTGGCGGCGATGTGGTGCAGCTTGCCCGCCACTTCCTCGAGCAGGTCTGCCGGCAGTTCGGCAGGCCCTGCCCGGAACTCACCGAGACCCAGGTCGGCGCGCTGCGACGCTATGACTGGCCCGGTAACGTGCGGGAGCTGAAGAACGTGATCGAGCGCGCCGTGATCCTGTCGACCGGCGGCACGCTGCGACTCGACCTGTCACTGAGCGAGGCGGACGCCAGCCTGGTGTCCGCCGCGGCCACGACGCCGGAGCCGGGTGCCGCGCCCTATGTCACCGACGCCGAGATGCGCGAACGCCAGCGCCAGAACCTGCTCGCCGCGCTGCAGGCAGCCGGGTGGCGCATATCCGGCAAGGGTGGCGCCGCGGAGCTGCTCGGCATCAGGCCGACCACGCTCGCCGATCGCATGCGCACGCTCGGCCTCGAGCGGCCGCCCCGGCGCGGGCGGCGCGGGCGAAAAGGCGCTGCATAGAGGCTGCCGGCGCCTATAATCACCGCATGGCAAACCTCGTCACGTTGAGCCGTTTGCTGCTGCTGCTCGTGGTCATCGGGATCGCCTACCAGGCGCCATCCTGGTGGCAGTTCCTGAACGTTCCCCTGCTGATCGTCGTGTTCGTCACCGATGGTCTCGACGGCTACATTGCCCGCCGGCGCGGCGAGGAGAGCCTCTTCGGCGCGATGTTCGACATCGCCGGCGATCGCATCGTCGAGCTGACGATGTGGATCGTGCTGGCGGATCTCGACCTGGTGCCGGTCTGGGTGCCGCTGGTCTTCGTCATCCGCGGCAGCATGGTCGACGCCATCCGGGCCAGCCAGACCGCCAACCGTCGCCAGAGTCCATTCGCGATGATGCAGTCCCCGCTCGGCAAGTGGCTGGTGGCCGGGAAGTTCATGCGCATCTTCTACGCGGTGCTCAAGGCGCATGCCTTCTGCTGGCTGCTCTTCATTCAGCCCATGCCCGCGCTGCTGCCGGATTTCTGGTCGCAGTGGGGCGGGCTGATGGCGGGCATCGGTGCCGTGCTGGTGTACCTGTCCGTGGCCATCTGCCTCGCGCGCGGCCTGCCGGTGATCGTCGAGTTCGTCTACCAGGAGCGGCATACGATCCTCGGCAAGCTGATGCCGCAGCACTCCGGCCGGCACTGAACCATGGGACTGGCGATCTTCGACATCGACGGCACCCTCGTTCGCGGTCCGAGCACCGAGAAGCGGTTTTTCCTGGAACTGCTGCGCCGGGGCCGGGTCGGGCCGCGCCAGGTCGCGGGGTTCCTCTGGTTCCTGCTGCGCTACCTGCCTCGTTATGGCCGGCATGTGTTCAAGAAGAACAAGGCCTACCTCGCCTGGCTCCCGGAGGACGAGATCCGCGCGCTGGTGCCCGGCTGGGTGCGCGGCGGGCTCGCGGGCGCGTGGTTCGCGCCCTGCGTCGAGCGGCTGCGCCAGCATCAGAGGGCGGGGGACACGGTCGTGCTCGTTTCCGGGACGCCGCAGTTCGTCGCCGAGGGCATTGGTGCGGCGCTTGGTGTCGAGCGGGTCATCGGCAGCGGCTGCGTGGTCGAGGATGGCCGCTTCCGCGCCCGTCCGCCGCTGAACCACCCTTTCCGCGACGAAAAAAATGACATTCTCGCCATGCTGCTGCGTGAGTACCGGGCCGATGCCGCGGCGACCGCAGCGTACGGCGATTCGATCTACGACCTGCCGCTGCTGGTGGCGGTAGGCAGGGCCGTCGCCGTGCGACCCGATGAGCAGTTGCTGATGATCGCGCAGGCGGCCGGCTGGGAAGTGCTGGGCCCGGTCCGGGAGGGCTGGTGGCGGCGGCTGAAGCGCGGGAGCCTGCTGGCCGGATTACGGAACCGCCTGAACCAGCAGCGCTAGTTCCACCGCGAAATCCGGCGCGGTATCCGTGCGCAGGTCTTCGAACACCCCAAGGCGCAGCCCGTAACGCGGACCGAGACGCCAGAGCGCGCCGGCACCGAGCTGCAGCGCGCTCTTGCCGAGCGGTGCGAGCCTGCTCTCGTAGAGTCCGCCGTGGCCATCGAGGCCGAGCAGCAGGTCGATGCCCGGGGTGGCCGACCAGGCGAGTGCGAGCTCGTAATACATGACGCGGCCGGAGGCTGGCGGCAACGCCAGGTCGATGTCCCCGGGCCAGAGCAGGCCGGCGCCCAGCATCCAGGCCAGTCGTGATGCGCTGGCTGACCCGAGCCGCAGGCCCGCTGCGAGATCCGTACCGTCGTTGCCGGTGAGCCGGTCGCTGTCGCCGGTCGGCAGGTCGATATCGGCCGTGAAGTCGAGGCGCAGGCGGGGTTCCTCGGGCCGCCCGGCGCCGAGCAGGCGCACTACCGCCGCGCCGTGCAGATCGCCTGCTCCCGATGTCGAGCGGTCGCGACGATACTGCTCCACCCCATCGCGGGCATAGACGAAGCGCAGGTCATTGCGCGGCAGCGAGGGTCTTATGCCTTCGGAAAGCCCGAAGGCGTCATGCCAGCGATCGATGGCCCGATCGAGAAAACCGCCGCCCGTGACCACCCACGGCACCTCCAGGCCGAGGCTCACGCGGGTGTTCACCCGCCGCTGCACACGCAGTGTCACCGTATGGGTCTCGCCGTCGAGCAGCAGCGCCTCCGCGCCGGAGGCCGCGCCGAAGGCGTGGTTGGCGACGGTCCAGGACAACTCGGCCCTGTCGCCCCCGAGGTCGGTCCAGCCGCTCGGCACGCCGAGGAGCATCGTGAATGGACCGCGCTCGCTCGCCGGCAACCGGCTGATGTCGGCCGCGGCCGTGGCGCCCGCGAGCGCCACGATGACCGTGCCGAGGCATGCGATACGCGGCGAGCCTCTTTTACGGCGCGAAGGTGCTGGACCGCTGTGCGAGGCTTTCGGCACAATCATGGGCGTTCATTCTTTCCAACTCCCGGACGGCGTCAATAATGCGTTGCAGACCGCTGTGTGCGGCCATCGTGGCTGTGCTGATGTGCGTTGGTGTCGAAGCGTCGGAAACCGTGCAGGGTCTGCCGGAAACGGTGGTCAAGGCACTGGTCAAGGCGAAGATCCCTCCGGACTCGTTCAGCGTGTACGTGCAGGAGGTCGGTCGGGACAAGGCGCTCCTCGCTTACCACGCCGATGTGCCGCGCAATCCGGCCTCCGCGATGAAGCTCGTGACCACCTACCTGGCGCTGGAAATGCTCGGCCCGAATTTCACCTGGACGACGACGGCGCTGTCGGCGGGCGTGCCCCGCGGCGGCGTGCTGGAGGGTGATCTCTGGCTCAAGGGGCAGGGCGACCCGTTCCTGGTGCTCGAGCGGTTCTGGCTGTTGGTGCGGGAGCTGCGACTGCGCGGCGTGCGGGAAATTCGTGGCGACCTGGTGATCGACAACACCTATTTCGACGTGGGTGATATCCGTCCGGGGGATTTCGATGGCAGGCCGTACAGCCCGTACAACGTGATTCCCGATGCGTTGCTGGTGAATTTCCAGTCGGTGAACTTCAGTTTCCGTCCCGACCTGGCTGCCAATCGCGTCGAGATCCTCGCCGATCCGCTGCCGGCGAACCTGCGTATCCGCAACCAGATCCAGCTCGTCGACGGCCGCTGCACGGGCCGGACCAACCGCATCAACTTCACCGTGGCCGAGGCGGGCAGCGGCCGGGACGAGGCGACTTTTACCGGCCGCTACAGCCGTCGTTGCGGTGAATACCGGGTGGCCCGCAGCCTCGTCGCCGGGCCGTCCTATGCTTACGGGCTGTTTCGCGCACTCTGGGAGGAGAGCGGCGGCACTCTGCGCGGGGGCCTGCGGGTCGCCTCTGCCGGGGACGGACTGAAGACCCTGGCGACGCTGGAGTCATTGCCGCTGAGCGATGTCATTACCAGCGTCAACAAGCACAGCAACAACGTCATGGCCCGTCACCTGCTCCTCACGCTCGGTGCCGAGCGCTTCGGCGCGCCGGGTACCGTCGAGAAGGGCCAGCGGGCGGCGGCCATGGAACTCAGCCGGCTCGGTCTCGAGTTCCCGGAGTTCAATATCGGTAACGGCGCGGGGCTGGCCCGCGAGACCCGCATATCCGCCCGCAACCTCACGCGGGTATTACTCGCCGCCGAGAGCGGGCCTTATGGGGCCGAGTTCGAGTCCTCGCTGGCCCTCGCGGGGCTGGACGGCACGGTACGCCGGCGCTTCCGCGACGCCGAGTCGAAGGGACGCATGCACCTGAAGAGCGGCACGCTCAACGGGGTACGCGCGATGGCCGGATATATCCACAGCCGGTCGGGCCGGAAATTCGCGGTCAGCGTCATACAGAATGGCAAGGGCTGGGGCGACGAGGCACAGGCGGCGATGCTCCTGTGGGTGTACCGACAATAGCGGCG
>JAKLLP010000013.1:0-15556 GCA_023150055.1 Gammaproteobacteria bacterium
CGCAGCGCACCCTCGCCGCCTTCGCCGGCGATCACCAGGCCGGCTTTAATGACTTTCGCGAACACCAGCACGCCCTGCGCCTTGGCCAGCACGGCATCGGCGTTGGGCACCTCGGCCTGCAGCCGCGCGAGCGCCGCGTCCACCTTGGCGTCGATCTCGGCGGGCGTCGAGGCGGCCCGGGCCGCGTTGAAACCACCCGCGCTCGCCATGAGCAACGCAGCGCCAAGCAGCGCGGACAGACAATGACGGACGGTAGGTGGCAAAGCGATGCGGGCGTTATGCATTGATGCTCTCCTGAGGCGGGATCCAACTGGCAGGCGCGTTAGTCTGCCACCGGACCACCTCGATCACCAGCCGCAGCTGCAGGGCTGCGCCGGTGGCCGAACAGTCGCGGCGGGGCGGCAAAGCGGCGCGAGACCGGTGTAACCTTACAGGCTGCATGCAAGACTCCGGATTCATCGGCACCACCGCCCGTTGGCTGCTCAGGCGGCTGCGGCGGCTCCTGGTGCTCGTCGTCTCGACCGGGCTGGCGCTGGTGCTGGGCTTCACCCTGTACGCGGTAACCATGTTGCCGGACCTCCAGCCCTGGCACCTGAAGCGGCTCGACGCGGAGTTCTCCGCGCTCACCGATCGCAGCGTGGACTTCGCCGGCTACCTCGAACTGGAAGAACGTCTGTTCCGGGAAGCCCGGGCCGAATTTTCAGGCTGGGCGGCGCTCGGCGAGATCTTCGCCTACAGCCGCTTCAATTCTGCCGCCAATGTCCAGAAACTGGCCGCCGGAGCACCCTACAACCGCACCTTCCGGCTCACGCCCCGGGAACGCGTCGGCGGCGCCCTGCTGGTGCACGGCCTGACCGACTCGCCGTATTCGATGAAGGCGCTGGCCGAGTCGCTCCACGCGCGCGGCGTCGAGGTGACGGTGCTGCGCCTGCCGGGCCACGGCACCTTGCCCTCGATGATGATCGAGATGCGCTATCGCGACTGGGTGGCGGCCGTGCGTCTCGCGGCGCGTGACGTCGCCGCGCGCACCGGCAGCGGACAACCGTTCTACATCGGCGGGTATTCGACGGGAGCGACGCTCGCGTTGAACCATGCCCTCGACGCGTTGACTGAAGACGGCCTGCGAGTGCCCGACCGCATCCTGCTCGTATCTCCCGCGATCGAGCTCACGCGGGTCGCGGCGCTCGCCAACCTCGTGGACGTCATGAGCATCGTGCCGATTCCGGTCCTGGAGAAGGTCCGGTGGCAGGGAATCCGGCCGGAGTTCGATCCCTACAAGTTCAACTCCTTTCCGGTCAACGCCTCCCGTCAGGTCAACCGTGCGGTCAGAGAGCTGCAGTACCGGCTGACCACCGCTGCCGCCGACGGGCGACTCGCGCGCCTGGCGCCCGTGATGGCCTGGCAATCGGCCGTGGACGCCACCGTCGGCTCCTCGGGGACGGTGGACCTGCTGTATCCGCAGCTCCCCGGTGGCCGGCACCGCCTCGTGCTGTTCGATGTCAATCGCTTCCGCGGCTTCAGCGCCGTGCAACGGCCCGAGGCACGGCTGGTCATCGAGCGGGCGATCGCCAATCACCCCGGCTACATCCTGGAAGTGGTCTCCAACGCCAGTCACGACAGCCAGGACGTCGCGCTCGAGCGCTACCCGCCGGGCTCCGCAAGTGGCGTGACCGAACCGCTCGGGCTGCGCTGGCCGGACGATGTCATTTCGCTCGGCCACGTGGCGCTGCCCTTTCCGCCGGACGACCCGGTTTACGGCTTCATGCCCGGCAGCGGCCACGACGGCTTGCCGAGCCTCGGCTCCCTGTTGTTTCGAGGCGAGAACGGCGCGACGACGATCTCGCTCGGCGCATTCACGCGCCTGCGCAGCAACCCGTTCTGGAGCCTGGTGGACCGGCAGGTTGGAGAGATGGTTACCGAAGACCTCGACGCGGATCGGGTCGAGAACCGGTGAACGGTCCCCGGTCAGCCCGGGAGTGAGCCGATATGCCGAGGTTCCGGGCCCATTCACCGCTCTCCCGGCAACCGTGCTGGTGCTAGTATCCCGGTCATGGACGACGCCGCACGAGTCGAGATCGAGCTGAAGCTGGCGCAGGCACAACTGGCGACTGCCGAGGCCTTGCTCGCCGTAAAGAAGGCGCGCTGGTACGAACTCGTGATCTTCGGCGGCGCCGGAATCACCATCGGATTAGGGCTGGCACAGGTGCTGTTTCACTAGACTCCCGCTTCAGGGCGCAAAGATTTGATTCTTCGCCCATCTGCGGGGCACATTGCGGCGGCGACCTGCACGGCTGGGTGCCGGGCCGCAAGGCGCAAGGCCCGGGAGAGCCTGCAACGGGCGTGTCGAGCCCGCGAGGCAGGGACAGCCGAGCGGCAAAGCGAGACCCCGAGTGAGCGCAGTACAGGGATGTACGGAGCGAGCGTACCGGCGCAGGCTCTCCCGGGCCGCAGCGCTCTGCCAGGCGTTTTAGCCAACCGGACCCGCAGATGGGAGAAGAACCAAGAATTTCATGATGTCCTCGTAAACCCGCTCCGCCTCGAGGTCGCGCAGCAGCAGGTGCCAGCCGCCGGGGTAATCGCGACGTATCCGTTGGCGGCCGGCCGGTAACCGCTCCCAGAACAGCTCCACCGGCTCGCGCGGGATGATCCTGTCGCGCCCGCCATAGAGCAGCAGCACCGGCTGCTCGATCGAGGGCGCCGCGGCCAGCGCCTGGTCCATGAGGTCCACCAGTCCGCTGATGGTATCGAAGCGCACCTTCTTGATCACCAGTGGGTCGCCTTCGAGGATCTCCAGCGCTTGCGGATTGTCCGACACCTGGCGCTGCAGGGCCCGCGCCGAGATCTTCCCGCCCGGCCACAGCCCGGCGGCGACCGACAGCGCGAACCGCTGGTACCAAGGCTGCGTGCCGCGCCCCCAGACCGCCGGCGCCACGAGGATCAGCCCGTCGACCGGCAGCCCGCCATGTGCCGATGCCACCAGCGCGACGGCGCCGCCCATGGACTCGCCGAGCACGTAGACCGGGACGCCGGGGTACCGCTGGCGCAGCAGCTCCGCCGCAATCCGCGCATCGGCTGCGAGTCGGGTTGCGCCGGGCCAGAGACCGGGCTCGGGACCGGCGCCGAAGCCGCGCTGGTCGTAGGCGTAGAGCGCCACTCCGCGTGCGGCGAACCACTCGCCGGGACCGTCGAAGGCCCGGCTGTAGTCGTTGAAGCCGTGCAGGGCCAGCAGGACTGCGCGGGGCTGCTCACCCGGTGGCACGAACCGACGCAGCGGCAGGCGCAGGCCATCGTCGCTCGCCAGGAAAGACGCAGCACCGGCATCGTCCAGCCGCGGCGCCGGGGCGCCGGGACCGGGGGTATGCGACAGGCTGGCGCAGCCCGCCAGCAGCAGCGACAGCGCCGCGATACGTGAACCCCGGGAAGCGATCAGGCGGGGGGGCTTGCTGGCACGAGTAGTCAGCCCGGTTCGCATGAAGGCATCATAGCCGGGCAAGCTCACCACTCGCGCCCCCACACCCTCATCGCTCATGAAGATCTTCCGCCGCGCGGTTGTCCTTTTTATCCTGCTCGCCGCCGTGGCCGGCTGGGGCGCATTCGCCCTGGCGCGCGGCGCGGACCTGGGCTGGGCACGCGGCTGGATCGCGGGGCAGCTCACGCAGTCGCTGCAGCGGCCCGTAGGCATCGACGGCGACATCACGCTCACGGTCGGGCAAAACGTCGTGCTGGAGCTCGCCGACATCAGCATCGCCAATGCCGTTTGGGGCAGCCGGCCGCATCTCGCGCAGGCACGACGGGTGTCCGCCGCGGTCGACCTGCGCTCCCTGTGGGAAGGGCCGGTGGTGATCAGCGGGCTGCAGATAGAGAACGGCAGCGTGTACCTGGAGCGCGCCGCCGACGGCAGCGGCAACTGGTCGCTCGGCCCGGACACGGGCGCGCCTCTCGACCCGGAATCCCTGCCGATAGTCGAACAAATGACCGTGCAGGCCATGGCGATCCACTACGACGCGGCCGCGCTGACCCGCCCGGTGGCGCTGCAACTCGATGCGGCGCGCGCGTGGCAGGAAACGTCAGGCTTTTTGCGTCTCGACGCCGACGGCCGGCTCAACGAGGAGTCGCTCGCGTTGCACCTGCAGTCGAGCCCGCTGCGGGTGCTGCTCGGCGGCCGCGATATCAGCCTGCGGCTCCGGGCACTGCTCGACGATGTCGAGGTCGACGCCGCCGCGCGCTTCGACGACATTGCGACCCCGGAGCGGGCGCTCGCCGACGTCCGCATTGCGGCCCCGGACGCGGCGCGCGTCGGCCGGCTGCTCGGGCTGCCCGATCCCGGCCCCGGCCCGCTGCGCGTCGAGGCCCGCATCACCCCGCAGCCGCAGGACCTGCGGCTGCATCTCGCAGCACAGGCGGGTGGCTACGAGCTGACGGCCACCGGCGATACCGAGCAGCTCACGGACCTGCGCGGACTCGACGCGGACATCGCCGGTCGCGGCGTCGATTTCAGCGCCGTGGCAGGAATTCTCGGCTGGACCGACGCCCCACCGGGCGCGTTCGAGATCGCGGGCAGGGTTCGCAGCGACGCCGACACCGTGACCGTCGAACAGGCCACGATCACCCTGGCCGACACCACCTTCACGCTGAGCGCCGTCCTCGACCACCTGCCGCAGGCGGAACTGCGTCGGCTCAGCCTCGACATTCGCGGTGAGCAACTCGAGCGATTCCGGGCTTTGTTCGGTCTACCGGGGATCATAGGGGGCCCCTTCCGGCTCACGGCGGACATCGCGGAGAACGACGGGGGCGAGGATCGCCTGCAGTTGAACATCGAGAACCGCGCAGGCACCTTTCAGGCGGCGGGCGTACTCGGCGCCATGCCGCATTTCCACGGCACCGACCTGCGGATGACCGGCAGCGGTAAGAAACTCGCGGTCATCGGCAAGGCGCTGGGACTCGACTGGCTCCCCACGGCGCCGTTCCAGCTCGACACCCGGTTGCAGTGGACGCAGCAGGGCCTGCGGATCGACGGCGGCTGGCTCACTGCGGGCAAGGACCGCCTGGAAGTCGCGGGCCGCGTAGCGCCGAGACCGCTCGCTCCGGGCACCGCGCTGCAGTTGTCGCTCTCGGGCCCGGACCTGCGCAGCGTCGGGCGCATGGCCAACATCGCCGGCCTGCCCGCGGTTCGCTACGAGGTCAGGGGCTCTTTGGAGCGACTCGAGAAGACAACGCGCTTGCGTGGCGTGCAGGCGAGCGCCGATGACACGCGCCTGCGCCTCGATGGAACGCTCACCGACACGGCCGGGCGGGCGGGCAGCCGATTCGATTTCGATCTCGGCGGCGAGGCGCTCGAGCGCTGGGCCCGCGCCGCCGACTGGACACTGCCGCGCGGCCCGTTCAGCGCGCGTGGCGGACTGGCGATCGGCGCGGAATCAGTCCAACTGGATAAAGTTACGCTTGGCATGGGCGGCGCCAGCGGTACCGCCAGCGGGCGCTTCGCCCGCTCGCGCGCGAGCGGCCAATTCGACGTGCGAATGGCCGGGCCGGACCTGGCGCGCCTGCTGCCCGAGCCCGGCGATGTCGGGAAATACGTCTCGGCATTCGACCTCGTCGCGCGCGGCCGGTGGACCAAACAACGTTGGTCGTTCGAAGAAGCGCGCCTGCGCGCGGGCGACGACGAGATCCGCGCCAGCGGCGTGCTCGATCTGGGCAAGGAAGCCGCGGCCACCGCGATGCCGGTGGCGCTGCGCGTCGCGAGCCTGGAGCGCACGGGAGCGCTGTTCGGTCTCTACCTGCCGGATCTGCCCGCGCAGTTCGAGGGCCGGTTGTCCGGCACGACGAAGCGATTCGAGGTGGCGGACCTGCAGGGGCGGCTGGGTGATGACGCCTTCCGCGGCCGGCTGGCCTTGTTGCGTGGCGACCCGCTGGAGGTGTCGCTCGCGCTCTATCTCCAGCATCTCGACCTGGCCCGGCTGTTCGCGGACGGCGACCGAGCGGCCCGCCCCGCCGGACGTTCCGCTGCACGTAACGCGCGTCTCATTCCGGACTGGCCGCTGCCGACCGGCTGGATGGGGGCGTTCGACGGCGACCTGGAGCTGCGGGTCGCCAACCTGGCGTCCGGCGCGACCGCGCTCGGAACTGCGCTCTTGCGCGGCAGGCTGCAGGACCGCGAGCTGATGGTGGACCAACTGGTCGTCGAGGGCACTATCGGCCGGGTCGACCTGCAAGGCGGCCTCTCCGCACGCCGTGCCCTGCCGCAGGTGTCCGTTCGTGGCGAGTTCCGCGATTACAGCAGTTTGCTGCTCCTGACGGACGATGTTCGCCGCTTCGACATCGACCTGCACCTGCTCGGCCAGGGAAGGACACTGCGGGAACTGATGGCCAGCCTCGACGGCCGTGTCCGCGCCATCGGCGGCCCGGGCAAGACGCCCCCCAACCAGATCGACCGGCTCTACGGCGACACCTTCACGAGGATCATTACCACGATCAACCCGTTCCTGAAGAGCGACGAGACGGTCAACTCGATCTGCACCGTCCTGCCGCTGCAGATCCGCGCCGGCGTGGTGGCCTCCGCGCCGACCCTGATCAGCCTCTCCGACAAGCTCAACATCGTCGCTTATGGGACGCTCGACCTCGGCAATGAGCGGCTGGATCTGAATTTCAAGACAGAGGCGCGTAAAGGGATCGGAGTGAGCGCCGCCCAGCTCGTCAACCCGTTCATCAAGGTCACCGGGACGCTGGCCGATCCGCGGGTCACGCTCGACCCCAAGGGCACGCTGGTGTCCGGCAGCGCCGCGGTGCTCACCGGCGGGTTGTCGATTCTCGCCTCGACACTGTGGAACCGGGCCTTCCGCGAGAAGGATCCCTGCGGCGCCGTGCTGAAGGCTGCCGACAAGGCCGCCTCCGGGGATGAATATCAGCAGGATGTGCTGAGGCGCGCGAAAGACTTCCTGGGTCTGTAGAACCCATTCCCCTTACAACGGCTTTTCGATCGGCAGTACCGCGATCAGCCAGACCTGAAATCGCCGCCAGGCGCTGACGTCGGGTTCGTCGTCATGGAGGACCGGTTGTCCGTCCGTGACGCCGGTCCAGACCAACTCGCCCTTGCGCCGCTCCCCTTCGATCCGCAGCAGCCAGGCGTTGGCAGGCTCGACTCCACCATCCATGAAGGCCTTGATCGCAGCTGCCAGCTCCGGGCTGTCCACCACGATGCCAATCTCGGTGTTCAACTCCACCGAGCGCGGCGTGAGGTTGAACGAGCCGACGAATGCGAAGCGCTCGTCGATCACGATGGCCTTGGTGTGCAGCGCGGCGCGGCTCGCGCCGGCCCCGGTCGACCAACTCCGGCGCGGGCCTGCCGCATCGGGGCGGAACTCGTAGAGATCCACCCCGCCCCGCACCAGATCCTCGCGGTAGCGCGTGTAGCCCGCATGCGCGGGCACGAGGTCGTTGGTGGCGAGCGAGTTGGTCAGCACCCGGACCCGCACGCCCCGCGCGGCCAGCTCCCCGAGCATTTCGGTGCCGGGCTCGGTGGCGATGAAATACGCCGCCTCCATGAGCACTTCGCGCTCGGCCGCCTGCAACCGCGGCCGCAGCGCCCCGGCCACGCCGCCCGCGAAATCGCCGGCCATCTTTTCCGGCCGGTCGTAGACGACCTGCGCCTCGCCCCAGAAAAGATTCTGCAAGCCCGCCACCAGCGTGTTCCCTGCAGCGTCGGCTGAATCGATACGCTGGTAGGGGAAGTCGACCAGGTCCTTCGCCCACTCGCCCAGCGCGCGGCGCATCGCCTCGGCCGTGGCCTCGTCCGGCACTTTCTCCGCCATGGCGGTGATCGGCACGGCCCACGCGCTGTTCCAGTACAGGTCGAAACTGCGCCCGACCTCGGCGACCACGGGCCCGACCGCCAGCATGTCCAGGTCACGGAAATTGGCGACCGTGTTGATGCCGAAGTAGTCGTCACCGATGTTGCGCCCGCCCACCAGCACCACGGCGCCATCCACCATCCAGATCTTGTTATGCATCCGGTGATTGAGGCGCGTGAACTCCGTGGCGATGTTGAGGTTGCGCGCGTCGCGATTGCTGAACGGGTTGAAGACACGGACCTCGAGGTTCGGATGCGCATCGAGCGCGGCGATGTTGAAGTCCTTGCCCTTCGTATGAATGTCGTCGATCAGCAGTCTCACGCGCACGCCGCGTTCGGCGGCGGCGAGCAGATCACTGGCCAGCAGTTTGCCGCTCGTATCACTTTCCCAGATGTAGTACTGCACATCGATGCTGCGCTCGGAGAGCAGCGCCAGCCCGTGTCGCGTGCTGAAGGCCTGCTCGCCTCCGGCGACCAGCGCAAAGCCGGACTGTCCCGGATGGTCCGCGACCACCGGCGCCACGGCGCGGCCAATGCCGGTCTGCTGCCAGTCCATGAACGCGGCGGATGGCACCCGCGGCGCATCCTCACCCGGAGGCTGGCTCGCGCAGCCGGTGAGGACGAGCGCACCGGCGAGGACGGCTGTCCGGCGGAATGCAAACGACGACGGCAGAAATATTCGTGGGCGGTTCACTGGTCTTTGGCGAGGACGACCGCGATGGCGCAGCTACAGTTTACTCGCGCGGGGAGCTCGGCGGCGGCGTCGATCGCGCGCGGCCGACTCCAGTGGATCCACGACATCGAGGAATTCGAAGCGCAGAAAATCCCGATCCCGCGTATACAGCGTGGCCACACCGTGCTGCCGCAACACCGCCGCGAGGTGCGTGTCAGGCACCAGGTTCCCACGGGGAACGATGCGCGCGGCTAGTTCGCGATAGGTGGCCCAGAATCCCTCCTCCTCACCCAGAACCCGGGTCTGTGGCCGCGCGATAAGGTTGGCCATGGCCTCTTCGGGCGAGAGCGGGCGGCGGAAAACCGCCGGATGAGTAACGATACGAAGATAGGCGCTGATCGTCACCCATGCGAGGCAGAAGATCTCCGTGCCCTCTGCGCAACGCCTGAGGAACTCGGCCGCCGCGTGATGGACTTTGCTGTCCTGATCGGAAGCGTAGACAAGGATATTGGCATCAACGGCGAAACTCACTCGCGCTCGTCCAGGGCACGGTAGAGCGCATCCTTGTCCCCGACATCGACCAGCGCCCCCATCGGACGCATCACCCAGCGAAAGTCCGCGCGTGGCTGGGCCGGCTGCGATTCTGCAAGCGCACACGCCAGCAGTTCCGAAGCCAGCCGGCCGAGCGACTTGCCGCTGCCCTTTTGCCGCTTGCGAAGTTGCCGCAGCACCGGGTCGTCGATATCGAGCGTCGTCCTCATGATGCGGTGATGCTATTTATATGCGCATCAGATGTCAATCAGCGGCGAGTCACTTCGCCCCGGCGCGGCATCTGTGCGGCGTGTCACTTGTCCGGGCTTGGGGCGCGGCCTAGACTGGCGAATATGAAATGCGGCCGAATCCTGCTATGGCTCGTAATCGCGCTGTCTGTCCCGGCGCAGGCTATGGCCACGTTTGGGCAGCGGCTGCCCTGCTTCGAGCACGCTGACGGCGCGACGCCCACCATCGCGATGGATTGTCACTCGGCACAGCCGGACGACGCTGATCCCTCACCCGCGCCGGCCGACTGCTGCGGCGATTCCTGCCCCGACATGGCTGCGTGCAGCGGATTGCACGTGGCCGGCCCATCGGCCTTTACCGAGTTCGTTGCCGACGGGCGCAGCGCGCTCGTCGCGACCTGCGGTGGCTCCCGCGGCGCCGCATTCCTCATACCGCCCTTACGACCACCGGCGTCCTAACGCGACTGAACCGGGTCCCGCGTCCTCGCCCGGGCGCGGGTTCTCCTGTCGTGGTGGAGACGCATCATGGTTCTTTCAGGATGCCGCGCTCGAGCGCGGTCGTTGCGAATGGTGGTTGCCCTGTTGTTCGCTCTCGCCTGGCATGCGCCTGCTTGCTTGGCAGAGGCTGCGCCGGAGTTGCTGACGTTGCCGGAAGCGGTGCAGCTCGCCGTGGAGGCGCAGCCGGCCCTCGCGGCCAAGGCAGCGACGGTTCGCGCCCTGCGGCAGGAGGCCGTGGCGGAGGGTCAGCTACCTGATCCACAGCTCGTCGGCGGCATCATGCAGATGCCCGTTACGGACGACGCGGCTTTCAGCCTGCGCGACGACGATTTCGCGGCACTTTCCCTGGGGGTCTCGCAGGAATTTCCCCGAGCCGCCAAACGCCGCCTTCGCGGCCAACGCCGCGAACAGCAGGCTGCCGCCGCCGAACTTGGACTCACCGGCGTGGAAAAACGCATCCGCCGCGACACCGGCTGGGCGTATCTCGAAGTCGCCGGCGCCAGCGCCGCCGCGCGGCTGGTCGATGACCTGGCGAAACAGGCCTGGCGGCAACAGGTAGCGACGGAAATCGGGTTCACGACCGGGCAGCGAACGCAGTCCGAGATGCTGGCGGCCAGCGTGGAGGCGGAGATTCTCGTCGATCGCGCGCGTGCCGAGCGGCAGCGCGAGCATGCGGCGCGCGCGAGGCTCGGTCGCTGGATCGGCCCCGCTGCCGATAGGCCATTGCCCGAGGCACTGCCCTCGCTGCCAGACCCGGCGCCCCTCGAATCGCTGGTCGACGGTCTCTCGATGCACCCGCTGCTGGCTGAACCGACAGCGACGGCCCGTGTGGCCGCGACGGAGCTCAAGCTCGCCGAGTCGCAGCTGCAGCCCGACTGGCGCGTGGAAGTGCGCTACGACCATCGCCTGGAGTTCTCCGACCTGGTGACGCTGATGGTGGGCGTGGACCTGCCCCTGTTCGGCGCTCAGCGCCAGGACCGGCGCACGCTCGCGGCCCGCGAGACGCTGCAGGCCTCCCATGCGCAACGCGACGATGCGCAACGGGAGATCACTGCCCAATTGACGAGCGCCTACCGCAACTGGCAGGCCGGCCGCGAGCGCCTGCGCCGCTATGACGAAGCGCTGCTGCCGGCGAGCCACCGGCGTGTCGCCGCGGCGCTGGCCGGCTATCAGTCGGGGCAGGTTGGTCTGACTGCGTTGCTCGATGCTCGCCGAAGCCTGCTCGAAGCAGAGCTGATGCGGCTCGATCTGCAGCTCGCGGTCACCCGCGAACGCCTGGCGTTGCAGTACTTCGATACCGAGGTGGGCCCATGAATACACGGATGAAGATCCTCACATCATTCACTCTGGTCGCTGCGCTCGCCGCCAGCCTCGAGTGGTGGCTGTCTGGGAATGAGCAGAAGGAGCGCAAGGCCGATGGGGTACCCCCCGACGGCGACGTGCTCTACTGGTACGACCCGATGCGCCCGGAAGCGCATTTCGACCAGCCCGGACGCTCGCCCTTCATGGACATGGATCTCGTGCCCATGCGCCGGGACCGCGGCGCAGGTGGCGCCGTGACGATCAGCCCGCAGGTCGTGCAGAACCTCGGAGTGCGCACGGCGGCGACTGTGCAGGACGAGATCGCGCCCGAGGTCACGGTGACCGGCACGGTGGTCATCAATGAACGGCGCCTGGTGACCGTCACGGCGCGAGCCGGCGGCTGGGTCGAGCGCCTCGACGCGCGTGCGACCGGAGAGCCCGTGCAGCGTGGTCAGCCTCTTGCCGGCCTCTACAGCCCGGATCTGCTGGCGGCCCAGGAGGAATACCTGCTGGCGATCACGAGCGACGATGCGGCGCTGGTGCCGGCCGCACGGCGCCGCCTGGAACTGCTGGGCATGACCGCCGCGCAACTCGATCGCATCGCCCGGCACCGGGCCGCGGAGCGCCTCGTGGACCTCATCGCGCCGGCCAACGGCGTGGTGACGGATCTCGGAGTACGCGAAGGCAGCTTCGTCACGAGCGACATGGCTGTCCTGAGCATCGCCGATCTGTCGGATGTCTGGGTGATCGCGGCCGTGCCGGAAACGCAGGGCGACTGGCTCGAGCCCGGGCAGCCGGCGACTGTGACGCTGGCGGGCATGGACGGCTCTTCGCTCGCAGCCCGCGTGGATTATCTCTATCCCGACGTTACCGAGGAAACGCGCACGATGCGCGTGCGCATCGTCGTTCGAAACGATGCAGGGCGACTGCGGCCGGGAATGACGGCGCGTGTCATGTTGCGGGGCGAATCGCGCGAGGCGCTGCTGGTGCCGTCCGCCGCCCTGATCCGCTCGGGTAGCAGCACGACAGTCGTCCTGGCGCAGGGACAGGGTCGCTTCCGCCCGGTGACGGTCGTCGCCGGCCTCGAATACGGCGAGCGGACGGAAATCCGGGAAGGCTTGCAGGCGGGCGATCAGGTCGTGGTCTCCGGCCAGTTCCTGATCGACTCCGAGGCCAACCTGCGCGGTGCGCTCGATCGGCTGCAGCCGGGAGAGGAACCGTGATCGCCGCGGTGATTCGCTGGTCGCTGGCGAACCGGCTGCTGGTGCTGCTTGCCGCGGCGGCCATCACGGCGGCCGGCATCTGGAGCGCGCTGACGCTGCCGCTCGACGCCATTCCGGATCCCTCCGACGTGCAGGTGATCGTGCGGACGAGTTATCCGGGCCAGGCCCCCCAGGTGGTGCAGGATCAGGTCACCTATCCGCTGACCACCGCGATGCTGTCGGTGCCGGGTGCCACAACGGTGCGCGGCTACTCCTTCTTCGGCGACAGCTACGTGTACGTGATTTTCGCCGACGGCACGGACCTGTACTGGGCCCGGTCGCGGGTGCTCGAGTACCTGGCGCAGATTCAGAGCCGCCTGCCGGCGAGCGCGCAGCCGGCGCTCGGCCCGGACGCCACCGGCGTCGGCTGGATCTATCAGTACGCGCTCGTGGATCGCGGCGGTCGTCACGACCTCGCTGAGCTGCGCGCTCTCCAGGATTGGTTCCTGCGCTTCGAGCTGACGACGGTGCCGAACGTGGCCGAGGTGGCGACCGTCGGCGGCTTCAACAGGCAGTATCAGGTCGTGCTCGACCCGGTGCGCCTCCAGGCCCTGCGGGTCACGCCGGAGCAGGTGACCGCGGCCGTGCGTCGCGCCAACGCGGAATCGGGCGGCTCGGTCGTCGAACTCGGCGAAGCCGAGTACATGGTGCGCGCGCGCGGTTATCTGCGCACGCTCGAGGATTTCCGCACGATCCCGGTAGGCCTCGACGCGGCCGGCACGCCGATCCTGCTCGGCGACGTCGCCTGGGTGCAAACCGGCCCGGAAATCCGCCGCGGCATTGCCGAACTCGACGGCGAAGGCGAGGTGGTGGGCGGCATCGTCGTGATGCGCTTCGGGCAGAACGCGCTCGCCACGCTGCGCGCGGTCAAGGCCCGCATCGAGGAATTGCGGCGCAGCCTGCCGGAGGGCGTGGAGATCGTCGAAACCTACGACCGCTCGGACCTGATCGAGCGCGCGGTGGTCAACCTGCGCGACAAGCTCGTCGAGGAGTTCCTGGTCGTGGCGCTGGTGTGCGCGGCGTTCCTGCTGCACGTCCGCTCGGCCTTCGTCGCCATCGTGACGCTGCCGCTCGGCATCCTCCTGGCCGCCATCGTGATGCGCCAGCAGGGGTTGACGTCCAACATCATGTCGCTGGGCGGCATTGCCATTGCCATCGGCGCCATGGTCGATGCCTCGGTGGTGATGATCGAGAACGCCCACAAGAAGCTGGAAGGCTGGCGCCACGCACACGCCGGGATCGAGCCCGATACCGATGATCGCCTGCGGCTGATCGGAGAAGCGGCCACTGAAGTCGGGCCGGCCCTGTTCTTCGCGCTGCTGATCATCACGCTGTCGTTCCTGCCGATCTTCGCGCTGGAAGCCCAGGAGGGACGGTTGTTCGCGCCGCTCGCCTACACCAAGACCTACGCGATGGCGGCTGCCGCCGCGCTCTCGATCACGCTGATTCCGGTACTGATGACCACGCTGATCCGCGGCCGGATCCGCGACGAGCTCGCGAATCCGCTCAACCGCTGGCTGATCCGCGGCTACCGGCCGCTCATCGAATTGGCGCTGCACCGCCCGCTGGCCGTGCTCGCCATCGCGGTGCTCGCCCTCGCCGCCACCGCCTGGCCCGCGTCGCGGCTCGGCAGCGAATTCATGCCGCCGCTCGACGAGGGCGATTTGCTGTACATGCCGACCGCGCTGCCGGGCCTGTCCGCGGGTAAGGCCGCCGAGATCCTGCAGCAGACCGACCGGATCATCCGGCAGTTTCCCGAGGTGAAGCGCGTGTTCGGCATCATCGGCCGGGCCGAAACCGCAACCGACCCCGCGCCGCTGGAGATGGTGGACACCACCGTGCAACTGAGACCGCGCGAGGAGTGGCGGCCGGGAATGACGCCGGAAACGCTCGTGGCGGAGCTGGATGCCGCCCTGCAGATCCCCGGCATGGGCAACATCTGGGTGCAGCCCATTCGCAACCGCATCGACATGTTCGCCACCGGCATCAAGTCGCCGGTCGGCATCAAGATCGCCGGGCCCGACCTGGAGGTCATCGGTCGTCTCGGCGCCGAGGTCGAGAGCGCCGTCAGGACGGTGCCCGGCGCGACCTCCGCGTTCTTCGAGCGGGTGTCGGGCGGGCGCTACATCGAGATCACGCCAAACCGCCTGACCGCAGCCCGCTACGGGCTGAACGTCGAGGACATCCAGGATCTCGTCGCTACCACGATCGGCGGCGCGGCAGTCGGGCAGACGGTCGAAGGCCCGGCGCGGTTTCCGATCAGCGTGCGCTACCCGCGCGACTTCCGCGATTCAGTCGAGAAAATTCGCGAGCTCCCGTTCGTGACGGCGCGCGGCGAGTTCCTGACGCTCGGCCAGATCGCCGACGTGGCCGTGACGGACGGCGCTCCGGCGATCCGTAGCGAGAACGCCCGCCTGAACGGCTGGGTGTACGTGGACATCCACGGCCGGGATCTCGGCTCCTTCGTGGCCGAGGCACGCCAGGTCGTTGCCGACCGGGTGGCGCTGCCCGCCGGATATACGCTGACTTGGTCAGGACAATTCGAATACCTGCAGCGCGCGGCGCAGCGATTGCAGGTCGTCGTCCCGCTGACGCTCGCCGTGATCGTGGTCCTGCTCTACCTGAGCTTCCGGAGCATGACCGAGGCGGTGCTGATCGTGCTCACGCTGCCGCTCGCGCTCATCGGCGGCTTCTGGCTCGCGTATCTCCTCGACCATCACCTGTCGGTGGCTTCGGCGGTCGGGTTCATTGCGCTGGCAGGCGTGGCGGCCGAGTTCGGCGTCGTCACGCTGGTCTATCTCGAGCAGGCGGTGCGGGAGCGGCAAGAGCGTGGCGCGCTGCGCACGCCGGCCGACCTGCGTGCCGCCATCATGGAGGGTGCCGTTATGCGGGTGCGGCCCAAGGCGATGACGGTCACCGTCATCGTCGCGAGCCTGCTGCCGCTGTTCTGGGGCAGCGGGACGGGTTCGGAGGTGATGCAGCGCATAGCCGCGCCGATGATCGGCGGCATGATCACCGCGCCGCTGTTGTCGATGGTCGTGATCCCGGCCGGCTACTACCTGCTGCGGAGCCGGCGCCGATCGCGCGCGGCCGACTCCAGTGGATCCACGACATCGAGGTAGTCAAAGCGCAGAAAATCCCGATCCCGCGTATACAGCGTGGCCACACCGTGCTGCCGCAAAACCGCCGCGCGGTG
>JAKLLP010000013.1:15566-15812 GCA_023150055.1 Gammaproteobacteria bacterium
TTGAAGGATCTCGAAGAACAAGCGCGCGCCCTGGCGCCTGACGAACGAGCCAGACTGGCCGATCCATTTCCCGTATCTCCCCTACTTCGGGAACAGGAACGTCACCAGCACCCGGACCCCGAGTCCTTCCGGGCCGCCGGGCGGACCGTCGAGCCAGTAACGCAGGCCGGCGCCGACCTGCAGCCGCTGGTCGCCGACCTTCAGCAGCTGGCTCACCAGTGCGTTCACCGGCATCGACAACTCCTC
>JAKLLP010000140.1 GCA_023150055.1 Gammaproteobacteria bacterium
GGATCGGGATCTGCCGCTCGGCAAGATTGAGCTTGGCAAGCCGCTGGCGAAAATCTCCGCTGGTGGCGATACGGGCCGCCTCGGCGATGTCCACGGTGGACACGCCGAGATCGGCGGCGCGCGCGGCATCCGGCGTGATGATGATCTCCGGGGCAAGCAGCGAGGCCGTCGAGGAGATGCTGCCGAGCCCCGGGATCGAGCGCAGCGCCGACTCGATGCTGCGCCCGGCCTGCGCGAGCTGCACCGGATCGGCGCCGGCGAGGATGACGTCGAGCCGGTTGCCCGGGCTGCCGTCGATGAAACTCATGCGCACCCCGGGCAGGTCCCGAAGCCGCGCGCGCACGTCCGCCTGCAGCTCCTGGATCGTGCGCTTGCGATCCTCCGCGAACTGCAGGGTGAGGGTCGCGTTGCGCACGCTGCCGACGGAGTTGGCGTCCATGCCACCGGCGCTGACCGAGCCGACCCGCACCAGCACGCTCTGCAGCTCGGGAAGTCCCTGCAGCATCGCGCGCGCCTGCTCCGCGGCGGCGACCGTGTCGGCGAGCTGCGCCCCCGGCGGCAACGACAGCTTGAGCTCGGTGCGCGGCGGATCGCGCGGCGGGACGAAGGTGGCGGGAATGAACGGCACCAGCGCGAGCGCCAGCACGAAGACGAGGAACGCGAGCGCAAGCGTCCACCCGCGCAGGCGCAGCGATCCCCTCACGAAGCGCAGGTAGATATCCATCCAGCCGGGCTCGGGGGGCGGCGGCGGGCTGCGCTCGAGAAAACGCGAAGCCAGCATGGGCGTCAGCAGGCGCGCCACCAGCAGCGAAAACAGCACCGCCGCCGCCGCAGTGAGACCAAACTGGCGGAAGTACAGACCCACCTCGCCCGGCATCAGGGCCACCGGCGCGAACACCGCGATCAGGGTCGCCGAGGTCGCGATCACGGCGAGACCGATTTCATCGGTTGCATCGATGGCGGCCTGCCAGGCGCTCTTGCCCATCGCCCGGTGCTGGGCGATATTCTCGATCTCGACGATGGCGTCGTCGACGAGCACGCCGATCACGGTGGCGAAGGCGAGCAACGACAGCAGGTTGAGACTGAAGCCGAGCCAGTACATGACCGCAAAAGTCGGCACCACGGACAGCGGCAGGGCGAGCGCGGAAATCCAGGTCGAGCGCCAGTCGCGCAGGAAGAACCAGACGACGATCACCGCGAGGACCGCGCCCTCGATGAGCATGGAGACCGAAGCGTTGTAGGAGGACCTGGTGTCCTCTATCGAGGAGTTCACCTCGACGATGCGCACCTGCGGGTGCGCAGCCGCAAGTGCCGCTATCTCGGCGCGGATGGCCTTGCCCACCTTGATGGCATCCGAGCCGAATGCCCGCTGGATCGACACGCCCACCACCGGCCTGCCGTCGAGCAGCGCCACCTCGCGCGGTTCGGCAATGCCGTCCGTGACGGTGGCGATGGCGGACAGCCGGATGCTCCGCCCGTCGGGCAGCGAGATCGGGTAGTCCTCGAGCTCCGCGGCGGTGCGCACGGTGGCAACGGTACGCACCGCCTGTTCGGCACCGCCGCGCGTCGTGCGTCCGCCCGGCAGTTCCACCTGCAGCCGCGCCAGTTGCGCGGAAACCATGCCGGCGGTCAGGCCGAACGACTGCAGCGCCTGCGGGCGGATATCGACCCGCACCTCGCGGTCCACGCCGCCGTTGCGCAGCACCTTGCCCACTCCCGGCACGGAGAAGATGGCCTTGCGCACCGTGTTGTCGACGAACCAGCTCAGCTCGTCGAGCGCGAGGCGATCGGACTCGAAGGCATAGGCGAGCAGCGTCGGGCCGTGGATCCACACCCGGTTGATGCTGGGATCTTCGATGTCGGCCGGCAGATCGATGCGAATGCGCTCGACCGCGTCCCTGACATCGTCGAGCGCCTCGTTGACATCGCGCTCGAGCTTGAACCGGACCTGCGTGCGCGACACGCCGCGATCGATGATCGAGGTGAGCTTGTCGACGTCCACGAGGCTCGCCACCGCGTCCTCGATCTTGCGTGTCACCTCGGTCTCGAGCTGGCCCGGCGTGGCGCCCGGCAGATTCACCGTCACCTGGACTTCGGGCACTTCGATGTCGGGAAGCTGCGCGATCGGCAGCTCGCGCAGGGCGAGCAGGCCGAGGAGGCACAGCAGGACGAAGACCAGCGTCGCCGGTACGGGGTTACGTATGCCCCAGAGCGAAACGTTCACGGCGTCGCCTGTGACGCATCGGGCCGGGGGGCTGCCGCGGCGTGCGCCGAAACTTCCCGCACCAGGTCACCGTCGCTCAGGAACCCAGCCCCCTGCGCCACGACCCGGTCCGCGGCCGCGACACCGTCGCGAATCTCGATCTGGTCGTCCTGCTGGCTGCCGATGACCACCCGCCGCTGTGCCACGTTGAAAACCGCGGCATCGGTGTCGGCCGGCGAGCCGGCCACGAAGACGTAGGGAATGCCGTCACGAAACACCACCGCATCGCGCGGCAGGACCCCGACCTCGGCCCGGTCGAGCAGCACCCGGCCCTCGGCGAACATGCCCGCGCGCAGGTCGCCGGGTTCCGGTAGATCCGCGTAGAGCAGGCCGGTGCGTGTGGCCGGGTCCACGGCAGGGGAAACGGCCCTCACCCGTCCGAGGATGCGCTTGCCCTGCGGATCGGCCAACTCCACCAGGGCATCCACCGGCACCCGCGACAGGTCGGCCTCGGCGAGTTCCGCGCGCCACTCCAGTCGCCCGCGCCGTATCATGCGCAGCAGCTCCTCGCCGGCACTGACTACCTGTCCGGGTTGCACGGAGCGGGCGGATATCACGCCATCGTCCGGCGCCCGCAGTGTCGTGAATTCCAGCCGCAGGCGTGCCGCATCCCGATCGGCCTGGGCCGTGATGAGCTGCGCCTCGGCACTCGCCAGCTCGGCCCGCAGCTGATCGATGTCGCTGGAGGAAATCAGCCCCTGGGTCACCAGCTGTTCACCTCGGGCGACGTTGGCCCGGGCAAGATCGAGGTTGGCGCGTGCCTGGGCAACGCTCGCCTCGGCCTGGCGCGCCTGAACGGTGAGCGTGCGCGCATCGAGCCGCAGCAACGGCGAACCGGCGCGTACCCGATCGCCGACCTCCACCAGGACCTCGGCGGCACGGATGCCGGAGAGCTCGACCCCGAGCGTCATCTCCTGCCAGGCGGCGACGGAGCCTGAAACCACGAGCGCCCGGTCCATGGTCGTCGCGCGGAGCTGCGCGGTGGTCACCGAAAGACCCGGTTCCTGCACGTTCCGGGTCTCAGGATCACCCGAGCAGGCCGCGAGCAGCAGCACGAGCGCCGCGCCCGCCAGGGATGCGAAACGATGCATGAAGACTTCACTCATAAAACAAGCGGGATCCGTTCGCGGGTTGGCGGTCTGTATTCCCGCAGGATGACAGGGCCAATGTTATTGAGGTTATTCGAACCACTGCGAATCTTCGATTCGGCACCATCAGCCAGGCCGCTACATTATCAGGAGGCTCGACTTTGCGCCGACGCGGACCCCGTCAGAACAAGGACAGCGGGTCCCGGTTGAACAGCCAGATGTGCCCGCCGAGCAGCAGGAAGGCCGAGACGACGGCACCGAAGACGGCGCCGGCGAGGGTGCGTGCATCCCCCGGCCAGCGGGCACGGCCGCTAACGATGGCACCGAACGGCAGGAACGACGTCGAGGCCGCCAGTGACTGCCAGCGTTCCTCGCCGAGCGCCTGGCGCTTTTTTTTCTCCACGATGACCATCCCGATGGAGGCAAAGAAGCCGAGGCCGCCGAACAGGGTCAGCATCACCGTGTCGCCGTTCGGCGGCACGTGCGAGAGCCCCCACAGCGCCAGCCCCCAGAGAATCGGGTGACGCGTGATCGCGACCGCGCCCGGCCGCTTGGGGTCGAAGGCACCGGCCACGAAGGCGATGGAGAGCGGGTTCGGGGCAGCCAGGCTCGCACCGAGCAGCACCGCGGCGAGGGGCATGAGGACCACCGCCACCCAGTACGCCCACGGCGCTGGTGCCCACAAGGGCGTGGTGTCCGCGCCCATGGCCGCCACGATCAGCCAGGCGAACAGGCCGATGGACATCGCCGAGTACATCAGCAGGAACACACCCTCGGACAGGCCGGCGATCAGCCCGCGCCGCACGCCCGGGGCGGCGATGACGACATGCGTGCCGATGAACACCGCGAGGGCAAGCTGGAAGTTGCTCATGCATCGCGATTATAGGTACCGGACTTGCCCGCGCCGTTACGGTTTACCGCAGCTGCTGCGATTTGCCGCAGTTCGACTGGCGGGGCGTTCGGCAGGGGACTTGCTACGAACGAACGACCGCCCTTGCGGCGGGAGGTCTGCGACGTTGCTCCCGCCCTCTTTCATCGATACTCGCTTTGGGCGCAGACCCCCGCCTCCGGGCGGTTCGCCCATCGCGGACCGTCAATGTACCTGCGGGACGCCACACCAGCGCCTGTTCACACTATGGGACTCACGGCGTCGGTGGCGCGTTTCGACAAGCATCTTGCCGCAATAAAGCAAGCGCCGCGGCCGGGCTGGGCGTAGCCTCCGCGCAGCGCATCGGAAACGGGGTCGCTCTCCGGGGGGAGGGTGGCGGTGCATCGCGGGCGTGCCTGCCGCGTAACCGTCGGGTTGGCCGCCCTGCCGGCTGCGCCGATGGAGGACTCTTACGATGAAACTCATGCGCTTACCAACGCTGCTCGGGCTGCTTGGCCTGGTGTTGCTCTCGCCGGCCGCTATGGCCGCGTATGTGGACAAGGACCCGAGCAGCGACTGCTCAGTGCGCGTCCATTACCCGGCATCCATCCCGAGCGCAGCCGAGACATTCGTTGTTGCCGTGGGCACAGCAATGTCCCGCAGCGACTATGACTTCCTGGCGGCACAACTCAACGGCAAAGGATACGTGGTCGTCGCCATGGATCATGCGCGCGGCAACATGGTGAAGACCGATGCCGGAAAGTTCCAGGCCTGCGCCAATCTCGTGAAAGCCAACATCGCCGGCTGGCTGGCGCCTCACGGATTTTCGACCGTGGCGCACTGGATCATGGGCGGGCACTCCGCGGGCGGGCAAGCGGCCCAGAATGCGATCTCGGCCAACCCGGCGCTGACCGATGCGATCTTCAGCATCGACCCCTACAACCTGAGCGGTGCCGGCACGGTCACCGGGCCGGCGCTGTACTGGGGTTTCACGACCACGACCTGCTTCGTCGATGTCGACGACGCAGCGAAGGCCGGCTACTACGGAACCGGCGGCCAGCGCGTGCTGGTGCGCGTGAAGAAGAAATACTCCTTCGGGCCCTGCGGCTACTCCCCGAAGTATTTCCATTGCAGCTTCTGTGACGGACACTGCCCGGGCTGCACCAACTGCATGACCACGCCGAATCACTTTTTTGTGGATGTGGGCAATACCGTGCAGAAGTTCATCAATGCGGCCTTCTACGGCACCTGGTCGAAAGCCAACCTGACGGTCGCGACGACCACCCCGGTCGACTTCTTCGTCGATAGCGACGCGCCCTGATCCGCGGGAGGCACCCCACGAAGCAACCCCATGCAAAAACATGGGGTTGCTTCCTTTTCTGGACTGTTTCCTGGCCCCAGCAGGCAGCGATGAGCAGAGCCGCGTTTGCCTGACGCGCTGGAGAATGGTATTTCAAGGTGCATCGCCGGAGGGGGATCCGGGGAGGCGATGCGTCCATGGCGCCAACGGTGTCGCGGTCATTGTTTGCCGAAGTCGGCCGTGCGGCCGGCAAGATGGGTTATCAATCGGCTGCTGCCACGGACGACATGCAGGACGGCGAAAGCCGCCTGCCGCTCGCGGCGTTGATCGCATTGCTGCGCACTCTCGAGAATGAAAGCGGCGATAGTGCAATCGGCCTGCGCCTGGGCCGCTTGCTGGGACCGGCCGCATTCGGCATCGCCGGCTACATCGCCATGGCAGGTCCAACGCTGGCCGCCGCCCTCCCACGCGTCAT
>JAKLLP010000141.1:0-286 GCA_023150055.1 Gammaproteobacteria bacterium
CAGCGGTGCGAGGAGCAGGAAAGGCGCGGCCACCATGGCGATGTGCAGCCCGGAGATCGCCAGCAGGTGGGTCGTGCCGGTCTGCCGGAGCAGGTCCCAGTCGGACTGTGTCAGCCGATGCGTAGCTCCCGCCGCGACGCCGAGCACGTAACCGACCGCAGGATGCGCCCCGATCGACTCCTCGATGCGTGCCGCCAGTTGGGCGCGCACCCGACCTGTGGCACAGCCAAGCCCTTCGTCGGGTAGCTGATGGTTCAGGGACGACTGACGGACGTAGCCACTGGCG
>JAKLLP010000141.1:296-5990 GCA_023150055.1 Gammaproteobacteria bacterium
GACACCGAGTACCTGAATGCTCCAGCCACCACATATGGGGCGCTCGACCTCTCGGACGATGGTCGACGGATGGCCGTGCACGTCGGCGACGTGACCGACTACGTCTGGATCTACGATTTCACCCGGCGCGAGGGCCGGCGCCTGCTCATACCAGCTCAGCTGCAGCCGGGCCGGAAGCCAGGGCGACCCCTGCTCCGCTTCGGTTACGAGAACGAACCGCTGCGCCTGCAGATCGCCGCGCGGAAAGTCACAGATAACGCCCCGGACGAGGACGTCCTCACCGGCAAGCACCTCAGGCAGGCGGCTCTCGATCAGCCAGCCGGCCCGCAGCAGGGTCCAGCCACAGACCAGCACGACTACCGCAACGCGCCGGCCGCCGATGTACCAGGCGAGAAGAATCGCCAGCGGCCAGCCAAGCGCCGGCAGGGCGAGCAATACCCGCGTGTCGAAGTACTGCAGCAACCAGGCCCCGGCGAGCGCGGGGAATGCCAGACCCAGCATATACTCCGCGCCTCCGGATGACTGATAATCCGCCACGTCTCGGGAAACACCCCGATCACGGGTTGGATCGACGTGTCAGCAACGGCAGTCTAGGCAATGCCGCGCCGCTATCTGCGCCGCATTTCGCGGCAATTTCGCCGGAATGAGGCGCCCTGGTACCTGCGTCCGTTTCGCGCAGTACTCGGTCATCCGAAGTATTTCGCCGTCAACCGGCGCAGCGTGGCGGTGGCGCTCGCTATCGGCGTATTCATCTCCATGCTGCCGATTCCGGGACACACGCCACTGGCGGTAATCGTCGCACTCATCGCGGGTGTCAACCTCGGGGTTGCCGCACTGGGTGCGTGGTTCAACTCCCCGCTGACGCTGGTCGCGGTGTTTTATTTCGAATACCGCCTGGGGGCATGGCTGCTTGGCATGCCCACGAGGCCCTGGCCGGACGAGGTAAGCTTCGCCTGGCTGCAGGGTGAACTGGCCGTGCTGTGGAAGCCGCTGTTCCTGGGAGCGCTCCTGACGGCCACGGCCGCGACCGCCGTGGTCTATTTCGCTACCAATCTGCTGTGGCGCAGGTCGGCCGCACGACGACTGCGACAGAGGAAACTGACCCGACCCGGCTAACGACCTCCAGCCCGAAGCCGGTGCAGCCCGCGACGTACCGTGATTGCCACGAAGCGCCGCGCCTCGATGCGCAGGGTGCGCGCGGCGCGGCGCAGGCGACGATAAGCGGTCCCGGCCCGACAACGCCACCGGAACGGCCGCGAGTATGCCCCTGCGTCCGTCAGCGGATAGCCGAATCGTTGCAGCGCCGCCCCGGCCATGGCCTCGTAGAGGGCAATCTCGGGCTCGGACAGTTCCGTCCGCCACTTGCCACGGTTACCTTCCAGGATCCCCTGCGACAGGTTGGCGTGGTGGGTCAGCCGCTGCGCGTTACCACGGGCAAACTCTCCGGTGGAAAAATCGAGCATTCTCTCGTCGAATGGCACCTCGAGGAAGGCGCAGAGCGACCTCAGCCGTGCCTGCGGATCGGCGATGAGATCCTCGTAACGCAGCCGGTGGTAGCGGTGCGGGTGATGCTCACCAAAGCGGGCCAGCGCGAGATTGTTACGCGGCCAGAGTTGCGCCAGCTCCTGCACGTTGCGCTGGTTGATGCCCTCGCGCGTCCGCACCGATGACGCCGCGCAGTCGCGGCCATCACGCACCAGGTGAACGACGAGCGCCGACGGGAACAACCGATCGATCAGGGCGAGTTGTGGCGCATGATTCGGTGTCTTGTCGCCGAGCACGGCCTTTTCTGCTGACGCTTGCAGGGTTTCGTAAAAGCAGCCGATCACAGCCGCGAGATCATGGCCGGTGGCGGCCAGCCGCGCTGCAAACCCTTCCACATCGAAATGCACGCCGAATTGCCGCAGCTGGCCGACGTAAGCCAGGTCCCGTCCCAGCAGCAGCCGGTTGAAGCCTTGGCGAAGATCACCGTACCAGGGAAGCGCGCGGGGAACGTCCGTGTACAGCCCGAAAAGTTCGACCGGTAGATGCACGGCAGGATGCATGTTGAGCATCGAAGCGAGGAGCGTGCTCCCGGAACGGCCCGAGCTGAGTATGAAAAAGCGTGGCCCCATGCGCAGAGATCCGGCTCCTCAGGAAAGCGCTGCGCCGGTTACGTCCTGCAATCTGCCGTCCTCCATGTGCAGTACGCGGTCCATGCTGCGGGCACGGGCGCTGTCGTGAGTCACTACCACCAGGCTGGTGCCGGTCTCGGCATTGAGCTCGAGCATCAGATCGAACACCCGGTCTCCCGTCCGGTGATCGAGATTGCCGGTAGGCTCGTCCGCGAGCACCACCGCCGGCTGCGTGACGAGCGCCCTCGCCACGGCGACCCGCTGGCGCTCCCCCCCGGACAGCTCCCCCGGCTTGTGCTCGAGGCGATCGCCGAGCCCTACCTTGTCGAGCAGCAGCCGGGCTCGCGCTCTGACGTCTTCCAGGGACAGCCGCCGCAGCAGTAGCGGCATCGCGACGTTTTCAAGCGCAGTGAACTCCGGCAGGAGGTGGTGAAACTGGTACACGAAGCCGATCGACTCGTTGCGTACGCGCCCGCGTTCGGCCTGGCCAATCTCGGCGAGGTTGCGGCCCAACACACTCACGGAACCGCGTGTCGGGGTGTCGAGCCCACCGAGAAGCTGGAGCAAAGTCGTTTTGCCGGCTCCGGAGGCTCCGATGATCGCAATACGCTCACCTCGCCCGATCGTCAGGTCGATGCCGCAGAGGACCCGCACCACGGCTGGCCCCTCGGTGAATTCCTTTTCCAACCCTGCGCAAACGAGCGGCGCCGCGCCGGACGTTCCTGCAGCATCCACGTTCTGAATCGATGACATCCGGTCAAACCCTCAGTACTGCCGCAGGGCCTGTGCCGGCGGCACGGCAGCCCCCCGCCATGCCGGGTATAGCGTCGAACACAGCGCAAGACCGAGCGCGATGCCCGCGATTACCCCGACGTCCATCCAGCGAAGCTGGGTGGGAAAGTCGCTGATGAAATAGATATCGGGGGCAAGGAACTTCAGTCCGAGGGCCCGCTCCACGAGGCCGACGAGCACGTCCAGGTTCACGGAGATCGCCACGCCGGTCACGACACCGATCAGCGTGCCTGCGATGCCGATCAGGGTCCCCTGCGTCATGAAGGTCGCGACAATCGATCCGGGCGAGGCGCCGAGCGTGCGCAGGATGGCGATCTCGCTGCGTTTCTCCCTGACCACCATGACCAATGTGGAGACGATATTGAACGCGGCCACCGCGACGACCATCAGCAGGATCACGAACATGATAGACCTCGTCATCTGTATCGACCGGAAGAAATTCAGGTGCTCCCGGCTCCAGTCGCTGACGAAGACCCCGCCGCCATAAGCCCGCGCCACATCGACGACCCCCTGCGGCGCCACACGCGGGTCGGAGAATGCCAGGCGGACGCCGCTGACGCCGTCCCCGAACCGAAACAGCCTTGCCGCGTCGGCCCGATGCATGAACACCAGGCCGCGGTCGTACTCGTACATCCCGGCGTAAAAGATGCCAACCACCCGGAAGCGCCGCATACGCGGACTCACCCCAGCAGGCGTGGCGATGCCCTCCGGAACCAGCAGCACGATACTGTCACCCACCGACACCTCGAGCAGTTCGGCAAGTGCCGCGCCGATCACCATCCGGTAACCGCCGGGGACGAGATCCTCGAAGCTGCCCTGCTGCAGCAGGCCACCCAGTGCGACGGTGCGCAACTCCTGCCCGGGTTCGATGCCGCGCACCTCCACGCCCTTGACCGCGCCGGCTCCCGCGAGCATCGCCTCACCACCGACGAAAGGAGCGCTTGCGATAACACCCGGTTGCCGCGCCGCGACCTGCTGCAGCTCCCGCCAGTCCTCGAGCCGTCCATCCAGCCCCGTGATGGTCGCATGCCCGAGAACCCCGAGGATCCGGTTGCGAACCTCGAACTCAAAGCCGTTCATGGCGGAAAGAACCGTGATCAGCACGGCCACCGCCAGCGCGATCCCAGCAACGGATACCACGGAGATGAAGGAGACGAAACGGTTCTTGCTCCGCGACCGCAGGTATCGCGTGGCAATGGCAAGCTCGATCGGTCGCAACATACCCGCCTGCCTCACTCGTAGCGCAGCACTTCAGCAGGCGCCACGGCCGCTGCGCGCATCGCCGGGTAGATCGTCGCCGCCGCTGTCATTATCAGGGCGAGCACACCCACACCGGCGACATCGGCCCAATGCAGCTCGGACGGCAGCGCCGTCAGGTAGTACACATCGGCCGGCATGAACTGGAAGCCCAGCACCCTCTCCAGCCAGGGGGCGACGCTGCCGACGTTGCGAGCGAGCGTCACGCCGAGGGTCACGCCGCCGATGACGCCAATCCAGCCGATCACCACGCCCTGCACCGCAAAGATCCGCACGATATCAGCACGCGAACATCCGATAGTACGAAGGATCGCAATGCTGCCCCGCTTGTCCGTCACCACCATGACCAGTGTGGCAACTATATTGAAAGCGGCGACACCGACGATGAGCGAAAGGAGCACGATCATCATCGTCTTCTCGAGTCGCACCGCGCGGAAATAGGTCGCGTGGTCCTGCGTCCAGTCACGCACCTGCACCGGTCGTGGCTGCGAAGCTGCCCACTGGCGTATCAGCCGGGGCGCCGAAAAGATATCTGCCGTTGACACGCGCAACCCCGCCACCCGCGGACCAAACCCGCCGATGGCCGCTGCATCATCCAGACTGATCAGGGCCCGGACGCCATCATGATCCTTGACGCCGAGTTCGAAAATACCGCGGACGGTGAACTGGCGCAGTCGAGACTGGAGGCCGCGTTGACGGTCCCTCGTCGGCACCAGCACCGCTATCGTGTCCCCGACCCGCGCGCCGATCCGGGCGGCAAGCGCCTCGCCCAGAATGATCGTTCGCGCTCCCGGCGCCAGTTCCTCCAGCCGACCCTGGCGCAGGCCGGCACGCAGCGGCGACGAATCGGCCTCCAGAGCGGGGTCGGTGCCGGTGAGGACGACGCCGGCAAGGTCTGTGCCACGGGCAATGACGGCCTCCAACTCAATCACCGGCACGACGTCCGTGACCCCGGGAAAGTCCCGCAGGCTTTCCATCAGGTCTTGCCAATCCGCCAGCCCTTCCCTGCCACCCACCCAAGCGTGCCCGGTGATACTGGTCAAGCGCAGACGCAATTCAGACTCGAAGCCGTTCATCACAGAGAGGACGACGATAAGGGCCGCCACTCCCAGCGCCACCCCGAGAGCCGAGGCAAGCGTCACGAAGGATGCAAACTGGTTGGTACGCTGACTGCGCAGGTAGCGCAGCCCGATCCAGCCGGTGACCGGCCGCATCATGACGGCGCCCCGGCGCACGGGCGGGGCCCGGTCGCTGCATCGGACGCATGCGTCAGTGAATTGGCCATATGCGGTGTCGAGAGACGAGGACGGCGCGACAGTATGCACGGCTCGGCCGTTTTTGCCCAAGGGCGAGCCCTTCGGGCCCGGCAACTGCGGCGCTGCCAATAATGTGAACGGCGTTCACGAAACAGGCGGTTTTTTCGCGTTTTGTAGCGGTGTTATAGTGAGACTCGAGCTTATCGAAGAGGTCAGCACCATGCGCACCGCCTTCCTCGTCATCCTGACTCTGGCATTCAACACCCCACTCATCG
>JAKLLP010000142.1:0-303 GCA_023150055.1 Gammaproteobacteria bacterium
ATTCCCGGAATCCGCCAGTCTTTCGACTCACCGGTCAGGTAGAAGAAGGCCTCATCCCGAACCTCTGGCCCGACCGGCGCACCCATTTGCCGCCAGTCGGGAAACAACTCCTCGAGTGCGGTGGGCTCGAGCACCGCGCCCGACATCACATGGGCGCCGATCTCCGAGCTTTTCTCGACGAGGGCGACGCTGATCTCTTGCCCTTTTTTCCCCGCAAGCTGCATGAGCCGGCATGCGGCGGCGAGCCCACAGGGTCCGCCACCCACGATCACGACATCGAATTCCATGGATTCACGCTCGGCC
>JAKLLP010000142.1:321-5974 GCA_023150055.1 Gammaproteobacteria bacterium
GAGTCCTCGCAATCTCCGGTGCACCCCGGTTCCTGCGAGGCATTCTAAGGAAATACCTCCCGCATCGCGCTTCCTTTACCGGGCCATCGCATTCCCAGTACCCTTAGCGCCCCTGACCGGCCTGCCCGCCATGGATCTGCACGCCCGCTACATTGCCGCACTGGCAAGCAAGTCCTTCTACCCGGATGTCGCACAGGCACGGGCGATCGAGGTGCTGCAGCGGGTGAGCGATGATCTCGGCACAGTGCCGACAGGAAACGGTCTGCTCGCGAAAATCCGGCAGCGGCTTTCAGGCGCCCGCAGCGCCCCGGTCCGCGGCGCCTATCTGTGGGGGGGCGTTGGCCGGGGCAAGACGTTCGTCATGGATCTTTTCTACGAGAATCTGCCGCCCGGGAGCCGGCTGCGCTACCACTTCCACCGGTTGATGTATCGGGTGCATGGTCGGCTCAAGACATTGCGGAACGAACAAGCACCACTGGAGATCGTAGCGGATGATTTTGCCGCCCAGGCGCGCGTGGTCTGCTTCGATGAATTTTTCGTCAGCGACATCGCCGATGCAATGATTCTCGGCGGGTTACTCGATGCCTTGTTTCGTCGGGGCGTGACGCTGGTCGCCACCTCGAATATCCCGCCTGAGGACCTCTACCGCGGCGGACTGCAACGCGCGAGGTTTCTTCCGACCATCGACCTGATCAGAAATCATGCCGAAGTCATACGAGTCGACGCGGGCACGGATTATCGACTGCGCGTACTCGAACAGGCGGATATCTATCACGCGCCGCTTGGCCGCGCGGCCGAAGCAGCACTGGAAAACTGGTTTGCGAAGCTTGCCCCGGAGCAGGGTTCGGTCGGCCAGTCGATCGAGATCAACGGCCGCGATATCGCCACCCGTCGTCGCGCAGACGGCATCGCCTGGTTCGACTATCCGTCGCTGTGCGCAGGTCCGCGAAGCCAGGAAGACTACATCGAAATTGCGCGAGCCTTTCAGGCCGTCATCGTTTCCGCGATCCCGATCCTGGACGAGACCCGCGAAGACGAGGCCCGGCGACTCATCGCGATGGTCGATGAATTCTATGACCGCCGGGTGAAGCTGATTCTGTCGGCCGAGGCGCCACTGGCCTTGCTCTACTGCGGCCACCGCCTGGTCCGGGAATTCGAGCGTACCCGCAGTCGCTTGCAGGAGATGCAGTCCAGAGCCTACCTGGCGGCGCCGCACGTGCCATAAGCCACCGCTGCGTATGCGATGAAGGCGCCATTGCGCGTTAAACTAGCGCCCCATTTTTCAGCAGTAGCAGAGGAAACATGAGCATGCCGGGCAAGCTTGTACTGTGCCGCCACGGCCAGAGCACCTGGAACCTGGAAAACCTGTTCACCGGGTGGGTCGACGTCGACCTGACCGAACAGGGGCGGGCCGAGGCAGCCGAGGCAGGCCGCCAGTTGAGCGCACTCGGCCTCCAGTTCGACTACGCCTACACCTCGGTCCTGAAACGCGCGATCCGCACGCTGTGGATTATTCTCGACCAGATGGACCTCATGTGGATCCCGGTCGAGAGAAACTGGCGGCTCAATGAGCGCCATTACGGCGCGCTGCAGGGGCTGAACAAGGCGCAAACCGCCGCGAAGCACGGGGAAGACCAGGTCAAGATCTGGCGACGCAGCTTCGATATCCCGCCGCCACCGCTTGCACAGGACGATCAGCGCCACCCGCGCTTTGACCGCCGGTATCGCGGGATCTCGCCGCTCCCGGGAACCGTGTCACTGAAAGACACGCTCGCCCGGGTACTGCCCTACTGGGAACCCAGCATCGCACCACGACTAAGCGCGGGCGTGAAGGGGCTGGTCGCTGCTCACGGCAACAGCCTGCGCGCGCTGGTCAAGATGCTCGACGGGATCTCCGACGAGGAGATAACCGGGCTGAACATACCCACCGGCATCCCGCTACTGTATGAACTCGACGATCGACTCCAGCCGAGGGACCGCCGCTACATCGGCGATCCGGAAACGGTCCGCAAGGCCTCGGCAGCCGTGGCTGCCCAGGGCAAGGCTTCGCAATGATCTACGACCTCGCCGAACGCAGTCCGCGGATCGCCGACGACGCCTATATCGCGCCGTCTGCAACAATCATCGGCGATGTGCATATCGGGGCGGCGGCGAGCGTCTGGTTCGGCGCGGTCCTGCGCGGAGACGTGGAGCGCATCACCATCGGATCAGGGAGCAATGTGCAGGACAACTCGGTGCTGCACTCCGATCCCGGCGCTCCGCTCGTGCTTGGCGATCGGGTTACCGTCGGTCATATGGTCACGCTGCACGGCTGTCATGTCGGAGATGAGGCCCTTATCGGTATCGGTGCCGTGGTTCTCAATCACGCCCGAATCGGCGCGCGGTCTGTCGTCGGAGCGGGAGCGCTGGTGACGGAGGGCAAGGAATTTCCGGATGGGGTCCTGATACTGGGTTCACCGGCGAGACTGGCTCGCCCGCTGACCGCGGAGGAGCTTGCACGTTTTCACAGCGCCGCTGACCGGTATGTCGATCGCAGACTCCTGTACGCCAGCTCGCTGCGGCCGCGTCAATGATTCCAGAGCGCTTTGTCAGCTTCGTTGCTGGCGTCCGCTGCCAACTAGCTCCTGAGCCGGATCAGTCCTTCCTGAGCAAGCGATCCTACTAATCTGCCTTCACGAGTGAATACCTGCCCGCGGGCAAGACCGCGGGCCCCCGAGGCATTCGGGCTCTCGAGATCGAACAGGAGCCATTCATCCACGCGCAACGGGCGATGGAACCACATCGCGTGGTCGAGGCTTGCCATCTGTAATTGTCCGCGCTTCGCATGCATGCCGTGCGGAAGGGTTGCAGTTCCGATCAACTCGTAATCAGAGATATAGGCGAACAATGCATGGTGAATAAACTCATCCTCGGGCAGCCGGTCGATCGCCTTCATCCAGACCTGCTTTACCGGCTCGACCCGGCCCACATTCAGGAACTGGTCGGGCTGAACGGGCTTGACCAGGAAGGGCCTCCGGTAATTCAGGAATCTGCGCATTCTTTCGGGAAGTTCAGCACCACTTTCCTTAGCCAAATCAAATAGATCAAGCAGACTCTCCGGATCCGGCACAGGCGGCATGCTGGCCTGGTGCTCGAGCCCATCTTCCGGCACCTGGAAGGACGCAGACATATTGAAGATCTGGGCACCGTGCTGGATGGCCACAACCCGGCGGGCCGAAAAGCTGCCCCCATCACGAGCGCGATCGACCTCATAGACGATCGGAGCAGCGACATCACCGCGCTGTGCGGCTGGCCGCAGCCAGCGCCTGGCCCAATACCTGTCCACCGAAGACCTGGGGCAGCCCGATGTCGTGGCTTTGTCCCCGGAAGATATTTTCCTCGAGCGGCTCCAGCTCGAGAAGCGTAATCAGGTCCTGAAGCGTCTGGTCCATGCGATTCACCACAAGCCGTCGCCGGCATTGTATACACACCCTGCGAGTACCAGCGGGCGGTACGTACGGTTCTGGCGGTCGTATGTTAAGGTCAGCCAAAGCGGGGTTGTACGGGGAGTGCTGGAAATGAGCAGGCAACCGGAAGGGACGCGGCTTAGCCGTATCGGCTGTTGGTCGGCCGCCATTGGTCTTCTGCTGATCGCCGCATCTGCAGGCCACAGGTTGGGGTTCCTCGCGAGCTGGCAGATCGCCTTCGGCGCATTGGCGCTGGCCGGGCTCTCAATGCTGACAGCGTTGATCACCAGTGGCCTGGGCCTGTTGCGCAGCCGTGGCAGCGCCGGGAACGCCTCACGGGCTGCAACATGGCTCGCTTTTTTCGTGGCGCTTGCAATTACCGGCTTCAACGCAAGCCGCCTGGCAACCATGGGGGGCCCACCAATCCACGACATCACGACCGATATCAACGACCCGCCCGCCTTCGTGGCAGCCATCCCCCTCCGAGAAGCCGCTGGCGCGACCAATCCATCCATGTACTTCCCCGACGAGAGCGCGGCTTTACAGGCCGAAGCCTATCCCGATATCAGCACCATCGTTCTGGATACTCCGGCGCCTGCAGCATTCGAAAGCGCCAAAAATGCCGCCAGGGCCATGGGCTGGGAAATCATCGCTACCGTTCCCGAAGAAGGCCGAATCGAGGCCACGGCGACCACCCCCTGGATCGGTTTCAAGGATGACGTCGTCATTCGAGTTGCCGCGTCCGGCCTGCAATCACAAGTCGATGTGCGCTCCAAGTCCCGAGTCGGCAAAGGCGATGCCGGGCTCAACGCGAAGCGTATTCGCGCATTTCGTGACCGGCTGACGAGCGGCTGAACGGGGCCATATCTTGGCCGTCGCTCCCATCCCGGAGCTCGTGGATTTCTACCTCGGCCTGCTCGTTACGGCCGGCGATTATGCCCTGGCAATTCAACGGGCAGCAGGTTCCGGAGCGCTGGAACAACGCCATGACTCCCTGGTCAGTGCGCTGAAGGACGCCGGTCTTGCGGTACAGAATTACGTAGAAGTCGCCACACTGGCACGTGATCCTCGCATCGGATTTTTCGGCGAAGAGCCTTCCCGCTCAACCAACGGGAAATATTTCGTCGCCGATGCCGATCTCTGCGTGCACCTCGATCCGGTCAATGGCGCATGTCTCCACCAGCATCAACGACCGAACTGGGATATTGTTCTGAGTATCTCACTTCATCGCCGACTGCTGGCGGCAGTCAGTTATGTGCCCAGCACCGGGCGTTTCTATATCGGGCTGCGTGACGCAGGCGCTCTGACAGGAACCCGCGCCCGTCCAAAACTGGCAGAGATGCTCCCGCTGCACACACGCCCCGGGAGCCGCCATTGCCTGACCTACCAGACCCCGGAGATGCACGCCCGCTTGCGGGGCGAGTTCGAGTGTTTCGAAATCGTCACCGACCGTGATCCTGCTCGCGGCATCGACAACTTCAACGCCATTTACAACGGCCAGCTGGCGGCGTTCGCCTGCCGTGATGGGGCATGCCTCGGCTGGGGCGCCGCCGCCTTCATCGCCACGCTGGCGGGCGCTCGAGCATCACGACTCGACGGAGGTCCGCTCAGGATTTTCGATGATTTCCACCCTGGCGAATCACTCGACATGATCGTGGCTGTCGACCCCCTGATTCACACGGCAATCATGGATCGGCTGGCGGAACGCTGACGCCACGCTTGCGGCCCCGGAGCAGTCCCTTGCCTGCCAGCAGGCCGACCTTGATCCAATGCACACGCTCGCTGTCGTGGTGATGAGCCCCAAAAAAAAACGGTTCTTCGCCATTGGCGGGGAGGCCGGCCGGTGTGTGACTGACACGCTGATGGTGGTCAACCCGACCTCCCGCCGCAAGGGCGGTCCGTAGGTGGCAGGTTGTCAACGTATGGGTGGACCGCCACACCAGCCAGCGGCACCGGGAATGATTGGCAGGGTGCCGTTCTGGAAGGTGGCGTGGAGTGGCGGCATCCCTCTACCGCCGCCGCCTCGAAAGCACGGTTGGCTCCATGGCTTCGGTAACAAGTTCTGAGGGAGCCGCGCAAGACTTGCCCGCCCACGCCTGCTCGGCCAGCCGGCCACTGGGCTCTGCCCAGGGACGGGCCGAGTTCCACCCGGGCGCGGCTCCTGACGCCCCAGGGCGGGTGGCGGTGACGTCAAGGCGGGCGTGTGG
>JAKLLP010000143.1:0-290 GCA_023150055.1 Gammaproteobacteria bacterium
GCGGCGGGGCGCCGATCTCCACGCGCACGGGGTTGCCGGTGACCCGCGCCTTCCGGCGGCCGGAAAAACTGCCCGGGAAGGCGGCGAGCACCTCCCGGGCTACTCCAGCCAGAAGACGAGTGGTAAGACCTGCCACGGCGTTCTGCTCGTGGATGACGAGCGGCCGGCCGAGCAGCCAGGCAGCAACGCCACCGGGCCCGGAGGCAAAACCGCCCATGCCGAGCACCACCTTCGGGCGCCGGCGACGCACGACGCGCAGCGCATCGGCGAGCGCGACCAGCAGACGCCAC
>JAKLLP010000143.1:300-5969 GCA_023150055.1 Gammaproteobacteria bacterium
AGGCAGCGGCGCCCTTGCGCCGCAGACCACTGACTCGAATCGTTTCGAGCGTGATCCCCTCGGCAGGGACGATGCGCGCCTCGAATCCGTTCGCGCTGCCGAGCCAGACCACTGACTCGTTCTGCCCGCGCAGGGCCCGCGCTACCGCGAGCGCCGGAAACACGTGACCACCGGTGCCGCCCGCCATGATGAGTACCGGCCCGGTGCTCATGCGGGCAACCTCGCGCCGGCGCTGCGGCGGCGGGCACCGCCGGCGCCGGTGCGGATCTCGCGATCGATGCGCAGGAGCAGTCCGTAGCCGATCAGCGTGACGATCATGCTGCTCCGCCCGTAGCTCAGCAGCGGCAGCGTCAGGCCCTTGGTGGGCAGGATGCCCGTGTTCACGCCGATGTTGATGAACACCTGCAAGGCCTGCCAGGTGGCGAAGCCGAACGCGATGCAGGCATGGAACAGCCACTGCTTCAGCGCCGCCTGGCGGGCGATGAACAGGGCGCGCCACACGACGATGCAGAAGAGCCCGATCACCAGCACACTGCCGACGAGGCCGAACTCCTCGGCGATCACGGCGAAGAGGAAGTCGGTGTGCGCCTCCGGGAGATAAAAGAGCTTCTGCACGCTGCCGCCGAGTCCGAGCCCGGTCCACTGGCCGGTGCCGATGGCGATCAGCGACTGCGTGAGCTGGAAGCCGGTGTTGTATGGGTCCTGCCAGGGGTCGAGGAACGAGGTGAGACGCACCACGCGGTACGGCGCAGCCACCGCGGCAAGCCCCGCGACGACCGCTACCCCGGCCACGCAGAACAGGAAATAGCGCAGCCGCCCGCCGGCAATGAACAGCACGGCAAGCGTCATGGCCATCAGCATGAGCGCGGCGCCGAAATCCGGCTGCATCAGCAGCAGCACGCAGGCGACGCCGCTGAGCACGAGAGGCCGCGCAAAGCCGGCAAAATCCCCGCGCAGCGCGTCATTGCGTCGCACGGCGTAGCCCGCGAGATACAGGAGCAGCAACAGCCGCGCGGGCTCGGACACCTGTATGACGTTGATCCCGGCAATGCTCAACCAGCGGGTGCTGCCGTTGACGGTACGCCCCAGGCCCGGCAGCAGCACGGCGGCAAGCAGGACGAACGCCCCGAGCGCCAGCAACGGCCCCAACCGCTGCCAGGCCAGCATCGGGATCCGCAACACGACCGCCGCGCCCGAGAGCCCCACCGCAACCGCACCGAGCTGGCGCAGGAAGAAGTACAGCGGCCCGCCGTAATCACGCTCGGCGAGCGACATCGACGCCGAGGCCACCATCACGAGGCCGATGCCGAGGAGCGCGCCGAGCGCCAGCAGCAGGATCAGATCCACGGCCTGCTCGTCGTCGAACAATGCGGGGCGAAACGACGACGTGTACGCGCTCATGACAGCGCCTCGCGTGCCGCGCGGGCAAAGACGTCGCCGCGCTCCTCGTAGTTGCGGAACATGTCGAGGCTGCTGCAGGCCGGGGCGAGCAGCACCGTCCAGCCCGGTGCCGCAAGCAGGCGCGCGCGCCGAACGGCCGCCGGCAGGGACTCGCAGAGCTCCACCGCGCAGACTGCGCGCAGCTCGCGCGCGAGCGTCTCGCGATCCTTGCCGATCAGCAACGCGACCGCCTCGCGCCCGCGCAGCGCCGCGGCGAGACCGCCGAAATCCTGCCCCTTGCCGTCTCCCCCGGCGATCAGCGCCAACGGGCCGCTGACGCTGCCGATGCAGGTCACGGCGGCGGCGACGTTGGTCGCCTTGGAATCGTCGATCCAGGTGATGCCCGCGCCCCGGGCCACGACCTGCATGCGATGGGGCAGGCCACGGAAATCGCGCAGCGCCCGCAGTGGCGCGTCGAAGGCGACACCCGCCGCATGGACCAGCGCCAGCGCCGCCAGCGCGTTAGCGACGTTGTGCCGGCCGGTGATGCCGAGTTCGTCGAGCGCGAGCAGTGGCTCGCGGCCGAATGCGAGGTGCGGCCGGCCGCCGCTGTCGAGGACTCCGAAGTGCCCGGGCACCGGCGCGTCCAGCCCGAAGCCGAGGATCGACGTGCCGGCCGGCACCAGGGCGCCGAGCTCCGGTTCGTCACGATTGACCACCGCGGTCCTGCAGCGGGCGTAGATCCGCGCCTTCGCCTCGCCATAGGCGGCCATGCTGCCGTGCTTGTCGATGTGGTCGGGGGCGAGATTCAGCAACACCGCCGCCGCAAGCGGCAGCGGCGCGCTGCGCTCGAGCTGGAAACTCGACAGCTCGAGCACGTAGGCACGCTGCGCTGCGCTGAGCAGGTCGAGCGCCGGCGTGCCGAGATTGGCGCCGACCCCGACCGGCCAGCCCTCCGCCGCGAGCATCGCCCCCACCATCGAGGTCACGGTGCTCTTGCCGTTGGAACCGGTGATGCCGAATATCGGCGCCCTGGCCTCGGCGGCAAAGACATCGAGATCGCTCAGCACCTCGACGCCGCGGCGCCTGGCATCGGCGAGCAGCGGCAGGTCGAGGTCCACGCCCGGCGAGACGACGATCTGCGCGACGCCGGGCGGCACCGCGGGCGGGATCGCGCCGGTGGCCAGTTGTGCCCCGGGCATGGCCGCGCGGATCGCCTCCAGCCCGGGCGGAGTCGCCCGCGTATCGGCAAAAATGGCGGGTGCGCCCCGCGCCGCGAAATAACGCGCGCAGGAAGCCCCGGTCGCACCCATGCCGAGCACGAGCACCGTCGCCGCCCCCGCCGCCAATCGCTCGTCAGCCATGTCTGCCATTGCCGTCATGTTCGCGATGGGTCTCCAGCGCTCACCGAATCTTCAGGCTGGCGAGTCCCACCAGCACGAGGATGACGGTGATGATCCAGAACCGGACGATGACCTTCGGCTCCGCCCAGCCCATGAGTTCGAAGTGGTGGTGCAACGGCGCCATGCGGAACACGCGCCTGCCCGTCATCCGGAACGAGGCGACCTGGATCACCACCGACAGCGTTTCGAGCACGAAGACCCCGCCCATGATCAGCAGGATCAGCTCCTGGCGGACGATCACCGCCACCGTGCCGAGCGCGCCGCCGAGGGCGAGTGCGCCCACGTCACCCATGAACACCTGCGCGGGATAGGTGTTGAACCACAGGAAACCGAGGCCGGCACCGCCGATCGCCGCGCAGAACACCAGCATCTCGCCGGCTCCCTCGACATAGGGGATACCCAGATACCGCGCGAAGATCGCGTTGCCGGCCGCGTAGGCGAACACGCCGAGCCCGCCGGCGACGAGCACGGCAGGCATCGTGGCGAGCCCGTCGAGTCCGTCGGTCAGGTTCACCGCGTTGCTCGTGCCGACGATCACCAGCATCACGAAGGCGACGTAGAGCCCGCCGAGCGGTATCGCCACGTCCTTGAGATACGGAATCAGCAGCGCAGTCTCCTGCGGCCGGTCCGCCAGCCAGTACAGGCAGGACGCCGCCAGCAGCGCCACCAGCGCCTGACCGAGCATCTTGGCCCGCGCGGAGATTCCCTTCGAGTTGCGCCTGGTCAGCTTGCGGTAATCATCGACGAAACCAATGAAGCCGTAAGCGAGCGTCACGCCGAGCGCAATCCACAGGTAGGCGCTGCGCAGATCGCCCCAGAGGAGCGCTCCGATCGCGACGGCGAAGAGAATCAGCGTTCCTCCCATGGTCGGGGTTCCGGCCTTGGCAAGGTGTGTGCCGGGTCCGTCGTCACGCACGCTCTGGCCGATGCGCTTCCTCTGCAACTGGCGTATCACGGCGGGGCCGAGCAGCAGCGACAGGGCGAGCGCAGTCAGCGCGCCGAGGATGGCGCGCATGGTGATGTACGTAAACAGGTTGAACCCGGATACGAAACGCGTGAGATATTCGGCCGCCAGGAACAGCACCATCAGCCTCCGTTTTCACCCGCCGCGCCGTCCCCGGCGAGCGCCTGCACGACCCGCTCCATGCCCATCGACCGTGAGCCCTTGACCAGCACCGTGGTGCCGGGCCGCAACGCCGCCAGCAGCGCCTGCGCCAGGCTGCCGACGTCCGCGTGCCACTCGGCATTGATGCCGAAGGCTTCGGCCGCGGAGCGGCTCTGCAGACCGGTGCAGAACAGCCGCATGACACCCGAGCGGCGCGCCAGCTCGCCGATCTCGCCATGCATGGCGGCGCTGTTTTCGCCGAGTTCCGCCATGTCACCGAGGACCAGCCAGCGCTCCCCGGAGAGACTCTCGAGGAAGGCAACAGCGGCCCGCACGGATCCAGGGTTGGCGTTGTAGCTGTCGTCGTACACCGTCACGCCGCGGGGACCGGGCACGCGGCAGAGCCGACCCGCCACGTTGCGCACGCTGGCGAGGCCCGCCGCGACGTCGGCGAGCGAGGCGCCGCAGGCGATCGTGGCGGCGGCGGCGGCGAGCGCATTCAGCACGTTGTGGCGGCCTGCCATGGTCAGCCGCAGCGGCTGCGTCCCTGCCGGCGTCGCCAGCGTGAATTTCAGCGACTGCCCGTCCCGGCCTGCGCTCTGCTCGATGTCTGCGGCGCGGAAGTCGGCGTCCGGGTGCAACCCGAAAGTCACCCGGTTGCGCCCGGCGCTGCGCGCCCACCAGCTCTGGAAGAAGCGGTCGTCGCGGTTGATCACCGCCGTGCCGTCCGCCGGCAGCGCCTCGAACAGCTCGCCCTTCGTGCTGGCGACGTCTTCGACACCGCCGAACCCCTGCAGATGGGCGCGCGCCGCGTTCGTGACCACCGCGACGGTAGGCCGGGCGATGCGCGCGAGGTAGGCGATGTCACCGCGCTTTGCCGCGCCCATCTCGATCACGGCGGCGCGATGAGAATCGTCGAGGTACAGCAAGGTGCGCGGCATGCCGATCTCGTTGTTCAGGTTGCCCCAGGTGACAAGCACCGGGTCGGTATCCCGGTGGCCGGCGCCGAGCGCCGCGCGCATCACCGCGGCGGTCATCTCCTTGACGGTGGTCTTGCCGTTGGAGCCGGTGATGCCGATCAGCGGAATGGAGAACCGGCTGCGCCAGCTCAGCGCGAAATCACCGAAGGCAATGCGCGTATCCGCCACTTCGATCTGCGCCAGCGGCAAGTCCTGGCGTGTCGCGACCACCGCGCCGGCCGCACCGAGACGCTGCGCCTCGGCGAGGAACCCGCTGCCGTCGTTGCGCGGACCGCGCAGCGCGAAGAAGAGCTCTCCGCGTTTCAGCGTGCGGGTATCGGTGCTGACGAAGTCGAACTCTGCGTCAGCCCCGTACAGGCGGCCACCCACCGCCTCGGCCACCATGGACAACCGGCCCATGCTCATGCGAGTTCCCCCAGCACGGCAGCGGCCACGGCGCGGTCCGAGAAGGGGCGGGTCTCGCCGCCGATGATCTGGCCGGTCTCGTGGCCCTTGCCGGCGATGAGCACGAGATCCGCGGCATCCGCCCCGAGGATCGCGCGGCGAATCGCTGCGGCGCGATCGTGAATGACCTCGACTGCCGGACCCGGCCCCGTGCCCGCGAGGATCGCCTCCACGATGGCCCGTGGATCCTCCTGGCGCGGGTTGTCGTCGGTGACGATGACCCGGTCGGCGCGCGCGCGGGCGATCTCGCCCATGGCCCTGCGCTTGCCGGGATCGCGATCGCCGCCACAGCCGAATACGCACCACAGCTGCCGCGGGGCCTGGGCCCGCAGGGCCACCAGCGCGCGTTCCAGCGCC
>JAKLLP010000144.1:0-5607 GCA_023150055.1 Gammaproteobacteria bacterium
GAGCGCGTCTCGTCCCTGTCCGGGTCGTACAGACGCGTCTCCTGCACCACCTTGCCGCCGTCCTCGAGGATCTCGATCTGCCGCTCGATCTCGAAGAGTATTGCGCGCTCGAGAAAGCGGAAGCTGTTCAGGTTCTTGACCTCCGCCCGCGTGCCGAGCTTCTCCGTACCGGCACGCCGTACCGACACGTTGGCGTCGCAGCGGAAGGAACCCTCCTGCATGTTGCCGTCGCAGATGCCGATGTAGCGCACCAGCTGGTGGATCTTTCTCATGTAGGCGGCAGCTTCCTTCGCCGAGCGCATGTCCGGCTCGGAGACGATCTCCAGCAGCGGCGTCCCCGCGCGGTTGAGGTCGATGCCGGACATCCCGTGGAAACTCTCGTGCAGCGACTTTCCGGCATCCTCCTCGAGGTGGGCACGCGTAAGGCGCACGGTCTTCTGCGTGCCGTCGTCGAGCGTGATCACCACCACGCCGCCCTGCACCACCGGCAGCTCGTACTGGCTGATCTGGTAGCCCTTGGGAAGATCCGGATAGAAGTAATTCTTGCGGGCGAACACCGAGCGTGGCGCCACCCGTGCCCCGACCGCCAGCCCGAACCGGACGGCGCAACGGACTGCCGCGACATTGAGCACCGGCAACACCCCCGGATAGCCGAGATCGACGAGGCAGGCCTGGGAATTCGGCGGCGCGCCGTAGGCCGTGGCGGCGCCCGAAAAGATCTTCGAACGCGTGGCGAGCTGCGCGTGGATCTCCAGGCCGATGACCGGTTCCCAGCTCATGCGGCCATCCCCGGCGGCACCTGCAGGTGCCAGTCGGTCGCCTGCTGGTACTGGTGGGCGAAATTGAGCACGGTACCTTCGGCGAAGGCCGGCCCGATGAGCTGCAGCCCCACGGGTAGACCGCGTGCCAGACCGCACGGCACCGAGACGCCCGGCAATCCGGCAAGGTTCACCGCGATGGTGTAAATGTCGTTGAGATACATCTGCACCGGGTCTGCGGTCTTCTCGCCGAGCCCGAAGGCCGGCGTCGGCGAGGTCGGGCCGGCGATGATGTCCACCTCGTCGAAGGCCCTGCGGAAGTCATCCGCGATCAGCCGTCGCGCCTTCAGCGCCTGCAGGTAATAGGCGTCGTAGTAGCCGGCGGAGAGCACGTAGGTGCCGGTCATGATCCGCCGCTTGACCTCCGCGCCGAAGCCCTCCTGCCGCGAACGCTTGTAGAGGTCCTCGAGCGAGCTGACCCCCTCGGCACGGTGGCCGAAGCGCACGCCGTCGAAGCGCGCGAGGTTCGACGAGCACTCGGCGGGCGCCACGATGTAATAAGTAGGAATCGACAGGTTCAGGTGCGGCAGCGGGATTTCCACGATCCTGGCGCCGAGACTCTCGAAGACCTGCAACGCTTCGCGGACCCGTGCCGCACAGTCCGGATCGAGTCCCTCGTCGAAGAACTCCGGTGGCACCCCGATCCGCTTGCCCTCGAGCGACGCCAGAATCTCATGGGAATACGCGGGGGCCGGAACGTCGGCGCTGGTAGAGTCGCGCGGGTCGAAGCCGGCCATGGCCTCGATGACGAGCGCAGCATCCTCCGCGCTGACCGTGAATATGCCGGCCTGGTCGAGGCTCGATGCAAAGGCGATCATTCCATAGCGCGACACCCGACCGTAGGTCGGCTTGAAGCCGGTGATGCCGGTCAGGGCCGCAGGCTGGCGGATGGAGCCGCCGGTGTCGGTGCCGGTCGCGGCCGGCACCATGCCCGCCGCCACGGCCGCGGCAGAACCACCGGAGGAGCCGCCGGGCGAGCGGGCCGCATCCCACGGATTGCGCACCGGGCCGAAGTAACTCGTCTCGTTCGACGAGCCCATCGCGAACTCGTCCATGTTGGTCTTGCCGACCATCACCAGGCCGGCCGCGGCCATGCGTTCGACGACCGTCGCATCGTAAGGCGCCACGAAATTTTCGAGCATCTTCGAACCGCAGGTGGTGCGCACCCCGCGCGTACAGAAGATGTCCTTGTGGGCGAAAGGTATCCCGGTGAGCGGGCCGCCCGCGCCGCGGGCCAGCAGGCCGTCGGCGACATCGGCCGCGGCCAGCGCCTGCTCGGCCGTGACGGTGACGAACGCATTGATCTTGCCGTCGCGCTCGGCGATGGCGTCGAGGTAGCGGCGGGTCAGCTCCCGGCTGCTGAGTTCGCGCCCGCGCAGGGCGCGCGACAACGCGGCGACGGTGGGGCGCTCCATGCCTGGCGCGACTCCGCTACTCGATCACGCGCGGCACGAGGTACAGGCCCTGTTCGGCCTGCGGCGCATTGCGCTGATACTCGTCACGGTGATCGGTCTCGGTCACCTCGTCCGCACGCAACCGCTGGTGCATGTCGAGGGGATGGGCCATGGGCTCGACCCCGCCGGTGTCGACCTGCCTCAGCTGATCGACCAGGCCGAAGATGCGCGAGAGCTTGGTGACGTACTCGGCGGCCTCCGCCTCGCTCACCGCGAGCCGGGCGAGATGGGCAATGTGATCTATGTCCGCCCGGGTCAGAGCCACTGCAAAGCACCTTCCATATCAGCCTCTTACGCAGAGCGCGGATGATACACCGGCAGTTGTGAAAATACCCCCTCGTTGCTAGAGTACCGGCCAATTCGGCTTACGGGTTGGCCGAATCCCCACAGGCTGTCGAGCTGCGCACATGCTGAAGAAGCTGCTGGGCTACTTCTCCAATGACTTGTCCATCGATCTCGGCACCGCGAACACGCTGATCTACGTTCGCGGCGAAGGTATCGTGCTCAACGAGCCTTCGGTGGTCGCCATCCGCGACGAGCCGGGCCGGGGCGGCAAGAGCGTCGAGGCCGTCGGCATGGAAGCCAAGAACATGCTCGGCCGCACCCCGGGCAACATCACCGCCATCCGGCCGCTGAAGGATGGCGTGATCGCCGACTTCACCATCACCGAGAAGATGCTCCAGCACTTCATCCGCAAGGCGCATCCGGGCCGCTATTTCCGGCCGAGTCCCCGCGTGCTGATCTGCGTTCCCTACGGCTCGACGCAGGTCGAGCGTCGCGCGATCCGCGAATCGGCGGAAGGCGCCGGCGCCCGCAAGGTGTTCCTGATCGAGGAACCGATGGCCGCGGCGATCGGCGCCGGCATGCCGGTGCACGAGGCGCGGGGCTCGATGGTGCTCGACATCGGCGGGGGCACCTCCGAGGTGGCCGTGATATCGCTGAACGGCATCGTCTACGCCTCCTCCGTGCGCATCGGCGGGGACCGCTTCGACGACGCCATTGTCAACTACGTGCGGCGCAACTACGGCATCCTGATCGGCGAGGCCACCGCCGAGCGCATCAAGAAGGACATCGGCTCGGCCTACCCGGGCGACGAGGTCCGCGAGATCTCGGTGAAGGGCCGCAACCTCTCCGAGGGCGTGCCGCGCAGCTTCAGCCTGAACAGCAACGAGATCCTCGAGGCCCTGCAGGAGCCGCTGCAGGGCATCGTCGGCGCCGTGAAGGGCGCGCTCGAGCAGACCCCGCCCGAACTCGGTGCGGATGTCGCCGAGCGCGGCATCGTGCTGACCGGCGGCGGCGCGCTACTGCGCAACATCGACAAACTGCTGATGGAGGAGACCGGCCTGCCCGTGGTCGTCTCCGACGACCCGCTGACCTGCGTGGCGCGGGGGGGCGGCCGCGTGCTGGAGCTGATGGACGAGCAGTGCCCGGGTGTATTCAGCCTCGACTAGGAGCCTGTCCGGAAATTCGTCGACGGTCTGCGATGGGCGGACCGCCCCGAGGCGGAGGTCTCCGCCCAAAGCGAGTATCGATGAACGAGGGCGGGAGCGACGGCGGACACCTCCCGCCGCAAGGGCGGTCATTGCTGGCAAGTTATTTGCGGAACGCCGACCGGTACGGACCCCCTTCGCCTGACACATGGCGTTCTCGACACCCGACAGCGAGCCCAGACTTTTCCATGGCCCAGGCCCAGGCCTGCGGCTCATACTGCTGGTCACGCTTGCCATCGTCCTCATGGTGCTCGACCAGCGCAATCAACATCTCGTGCAGATCCGCAACCTCCTCGGCGCAGGGCTCTACCCGCTGCAACAGCTGGTCAACGCGCCCGTCGCCCTGGCCGACTGGGCAGGTGAGACGCTCTCGACACGTTCCCGGCTCATCGAGGAAAACCGCCAGTTCAGGAACGAGCTGCTGATCCAGGCGGGACGCCTGCAGCGCATGGCGGCGCTGGAGGCCGAGAATGCGCGCATGCGCGCGCTGCTCGACTCCACCGCCAAGGTCGGGGACCAGGTGCTGATCGCCGAGATCGTCGCGGTCGACATGGACAGGATGCGTCACCGCGTGGTGCTCAACCGTGGCGGCAAGGATGCCGTCTTCGTCGGCCAGGCCCTCATCGATGCACAGGGCGTCGTCGGCCAGGTAACCCGCGATCGCGGGACGAGCGCCGAGGCGCTGCTCATCACCGACCCCGACCACGCGGTCCCGGCGGAGATCGTCCGCAACGGGTTACGGACCATTGCGGTCGGAACCGGCGACCTGGAGCGGCTGTCCCTGCCGTTCATGGCCCGCAACTCCGATGTGCGCAGCGGCGACCTGCTGGTCAGCTCCGGCCTCGGCGGCGCTTTCCCGCCGGGCTATCCGCTGGGAACCGTGACGGAAGTGCGCGGCGACAGCGGTGAGCCGTTCCTGGCGGTCAGCGCGCGCCCGGCCGCCGCGCTCGACCGGGTGCGCGAGGTGCTGCTCGTGATCCCGCAGGAGCAGCCCGAGACGACCTCCGGACCGGCGCTCGAAGCGCCCGCCATGGAGGCCGTATCCACCCCGCCGGACGAGGCTCCGGCTCTGGCACCCGCACCAGAGCCCACACCGGTAACTGCACCAGAGCCCACACCGGCACCTGCGCCGGACCCCGCACCGGCACTTTTTTTTTGAGCCTGCACCTGCACCGGAGCCGGCGCAATGAGCCGCGCACGCATGAGTCCCGCCCTGCTCTGGGTGACGATCATCGGGGCGACGGCGCTGGCCGTCGTACCCCTGCCGGCCCTCGTCGAGCCCTTCCGCCCACCCTGGGTCACGATGGTGCTGATCTACTGGTCCCTGATGTGGCCGCGCCTGTGCGGTATTCTCACCGCGTTCACGGCGGGTCTCGCGCTCGACGTGCTCTACGGGAACCTGCTGGGCCAGCATGCCCTGTCGCTGAGCGCAGTGGCCTATCTCACGCTGCGCTTTCATCTGCAGATCCGCATCTTTCCGCTCTGGCAGCTGACGATGACCGTCTTCATGTTGATGACGATCGATGCCTTCCTCGTGTTCTGGATCGACGGCATCAGCGGCTATCCCGGCGGCGGAGCGGCGCGCTGGACGCCGGTGCTCGCAGGCGGCGTCGCCTGGGCGCCGGTGATGGCGGTTCTCGATGCCCTCAGGCTCAGGGCCGAGAATCGCAACAAGCGGTTCGTCTGAGCGGCGATGGCCACGGCACGCATCAAGGATCACTGGGCGGAGCAGCGGGTATTTCTCGCCCGCGTCATCGTCGCCGGCAGCCTCGTCGGGCTTTTGACGGCGGTGGTACTCGTGCGCCTCGTGCAGCTCCAGGTGGTCAGCTCCGACGAGTATTCGGC
>JAKLLP010000144.1:5617-5908 GCA_023150055.1 Gammaproteobacteria bacterium
GTCGCAGGGTAACCAGATCCGCATCGAGCCCGTGCCGCCGACCCGCGGGCTGATTCTCGACCGACGCGGACGGGTGCTGGCCGAGAACAGGGCGAGTTTCAGTCTCGAGCTGACGCCCGAACAGGTGCCCGATGTCGCCGATGCCCTCGGGCGGCTGGCCGATCTCGAGCTGCTCGACCGCGAAGACCTGCCCGACATTCGCCAGAAGATCGCCGCGCGGCGGCGCTTCGACACCATACCCATCCGCGAGCAGCTCACGGAGGCGGAAGTCGCGCGCTTTGCGGTCAACCG
>JAKLLP010000145.1 GCA_023150055.1 Gammaproteobacteria bacterium
ACAGGGGTAGCACCTTGTGGGAGAGGTAGCACCTTGTGGGAGAGGTAGCACCTTGTGGGAGCAGTAGCACCCTGTAGGAGGCACTTCAGTGCCGATTACGGAGCGACAAAAAAACGGCCGTCGGGTTTTGCCCGGCGGCCGTCTTGTTGAATCAGCCTGGCTGCCTGATTGAGCGCTGTCAGCCGCGGCGCCGGCGCCAGAACCCGGCCAGGCCGAAGCCGGTGGCGGCGAGCCACGCGGTCGCCGGAAGTGGCACGGCTCCGACCGTCACGCCGTTGTAGGTGAAGCCGTCGATCGGCTGACCGCCCATGGTGATGAACCCGCCAAACGAGCTACTGGGCACTACCGACACCGCTCCAGGGGAGCCTGACATCTGCGGCGCCAGTATGTTTCCTAGCAGGATCAGCCCCGTGATGCCGGCTTCTGCGCCGATGTAGACTTCCAGGTCCGCTGTGCTGGCCTGGTTCACTGGCGGCCCGTAACCAGTGTACGGGCTGTCGTCCGGGTCGGAATCGGCATCAGGGCCATCCGGAAGGGTGTTGAGGCTGTCGAACTGGGCCGAGGGCAAAAAGGCCGAGTTCGTCAACACGCCGCTGAAGGTCAGCTCCACGCCACCACCCTGGGAAAGGACATTCTCCAGATCCAGGTAAAGGCTGAGATTGACGATGGTCGGCAATACCGACGGGGCAATCGACGACGGCGTGATGTAGAAGGATGCAGCCTGCCCGTTGCCCGCGATGAGCGCCGCGGCAGCCGCAATCAGGTAGCGCTTTACTGAAGAGTGCATGGACGATCCCCCAGCGATCTGTTTTTCTTGCCTTGATGCCTTATTGGTTCCTGGTGGGCGTCAGAGGACGGTGGAGTCGCCCCAGGCCAGCAATCAATTGCTGGTCAAACGCTAACGCAATCGTGTGCTGACTGCAATTCACATTGGACTCAATGTTAAAGAAACGGAGCGAAACGCCGGTAGCTATTAACATAAAACACCCCCACGTACCCCTCGGCCTGAATAACGCCACAGCGAGTACCCCACATTTGGGGCTGCACTTTCAGGGGGGGCGCCGCGACTCGAGTCCGGCAGCAGGTCGTTGCAACAGGCTTGTCAGTCCGCCTGCAATTCCAGACAGTGTCGGCCTGCCCTCATCGAATTCGCGAACAGGAACCAGGAATCGTATGCCGGCTAAATCGCATCCAACCCACGCTGCAGGCGCCGCATGGCTAGGCTTGGCTATCGCGGTCATACCGCTCGCAGCGCTCGCGTCCTACAGGGACGACGTCGGCTACACGGCGCTTCGGGCCGAACTCGGTGCTGCGGCGATGCCGACCGGCGCCGACGTGCCAGTCGCGCAGATCGAGGCGCCCGTCGATGTCGGGGGCCAGGACACATGGATGCCCAACCCCTCTAGCGCGGAATTTGCCGGCAAGATCATCACAGACTCAACGGCGCCGCCCGCGCCGGTCGGCGTCTTTTCGAGTCACGCCACCAGCGTCGGGCGAAAATTTTTCGGTCTCACCAGCTCAGTTGCCGCAGGCATAACGAGTATCGGCGTGTACTCTGCCGAGGGATGGCTCGGCGGGGACTTTCTCCAGGCGGGCATGGGCGCACGGCCGCTATCTTCCGGCATGCGCATTGGCAATCACAGCTGGGTCGGCGATACCAATGACGCCGGCATCAACTCCGAAGTGTTACGCCGGCTGGACTGGGTGATCGAGACCGACGATTTCCTTCAGGTCGTAGCGATGAACAACGGCGCCGGCGCCAGCAACGTCGCCCTGCTCTGCAGTGGCTTCAACTCCATCGCCGTCGGCCGCAGCGATCTCGGACACCGGATCGGCACCGTTGCGATCGACGCGACTTACAGTGCGGGCCGGGTACGACCTCACCTGGTGTTCCCGGCAGAAAACACGAGTTCCACCAGCGCCTACCTGGCCTCGCTGTCGGCGCTCCTGGTGGAAACGGGACACGCTAACGCCGCCTTGTCGACCGATCCTGCGATCAACAGCTACACCAACCGTGCCGGTTCGTTGATCCGCAATGCCGAGCGCGTGGAAGTGGTCAAGGCCGCGCTGATGGCGGGTGCCGATCGCGTCACTCGCAATTCGACCTTGGGCAATCTCGACCGTTACCGGGGCCAGGCCTCGTTTCAGTCCGCCAACGGGCTCGATACCCGCTACGGCGCGGGCCAGGCCAACATTCGCAATAGCTACTGGATCATCACGGCCGGCGAGCAGAACAGCACCGAGGATGGCGGCGTCGGCGGCGCGGAACGCGGCTTCGACTACGATCCGGAATTCGGCGGGAGCAGCGGATCGAACGCTACGGCCACCTACCCTCTGCCGCTGTCGTCCGTGCCGCGACTGCTTACCGCGACGCTCGCCTGGAACATCGACATCAATGGCGGCACGTCCTTGAGTTTCAACGGCGCCTCGACGCTACGCGATCTCGCCCTCGCGGTGATCGACACCGCCACATCGGCCACGGTAACAGGCTCACAAGACACCAGCGACAACACCGAGAACATTTATGTCGTGGTGCCCGCCAATGCCGAGTATGCGCTGCGTGTGTCCCGCGGCTCCGGCGCGTCGTTCCGCTACGACTACGGCCTCGCATGGCAACTCCTGCCTGATGCCGATGCCGACGGGGCCCACGACGGCCAGGACAACTGCCTTGACATCGCCAATGGCCCGCTCGCCCCCGACAGCGGTGGCAACAGTCAGCGCGACACGGATGGCGATGGCTTCGGTAACGCCTGCGATGGCGATTTCGACAACAGCGGCGGCATCGTCAATTTCGCGGACCTCGCCTACTTCCGTGGCGTGTTCGGCACGGCCACAGCGGATGCCGACCTCGACGGCAGCGGTGGCATCGTCAACTTCACGGACCTCGCGCTGTTCCGGGCGATGTTCGGCAAGGCGCCGGGGCCCTCCGCGCACGCGCCGTAGTCGTCGCCAGGGGCGAGCGGAATTGCACTCGGTTGCGCCGCCACCGCCAGTCCTGCCGACGTACGAGCGAAGATCGGCACCGCCGCAAGGGCGTTCGCATGACGCCCGCGCCGGCCACGACTCAGTCGAGCAACCCGAGAAACTCGTTGCGCGTCTGCGGCTGGGTACGGAAGTTGCCGAGCATGCACGAAGTGGTCATGACGGAGTTCTGCTTTTCCACGCCGCGCATCATCATGCACATGTGCTGGGCCTCGATCACGACACCCACGCCCTTCGCCTGGATCGCCCCGTGCACGCACTCGGCGATCTGCTTGGTCAGCACTTCCTGGATCTGCAGCCGCCGCGCGAAGAGATCGACGATGCGGGCGATCTTCGACAGTCCCAGCACCTTGCCCTCCGGCAGGTAGGCCACGTGGCACTTGCCGATGAAAGGCAGCATGTGATGCTCGCAGAGCGAATACATCTCGATGTTGCGCACGATCACCATCTCGTCGGTGTCACTGGTGAACACCGCGCCGTTGACGAGGTCCTCCACGCTCTGGCGGTAGCCCCGCGTCAGGAAGTGGAACGCACTCGCCGCCCGTCGTGGCGTGTCCCGCAACCCCTCGCGCTCGACATCCTCGCCGAGCAGCGTGACGATTTCGCGGAAGTGGCCCTCCATGGAACGGATGGCCTGGTCGTTCTCCTCTGACATCGAACTCTCCCCGCCGGTCCGGCGTCCTGTCCCCGCCGATCATAACGTCACCGCCCGGATCCCGCCTCCCGCTTATCGCACCCGCCGCCTCAGGGCGGGCAAGCCCGGCGAGGGCGTGCGGCGCGCGGTGTGCTCCAGCGCTTCGGCCATGCCGGCCACGGTGGGGTTTTCGAACAGTGCGAGGAGCGGCAGCTCCACGGCGAAGGCATCGCGCACCCGGGCGATCAGCCGCGTGGCCAGCAGCGAGTGCCCGCCGAGCACGAAGAAGTCGTCGTGCACCCCCACCGACTCGCGTCCGAGCAGCCCCGACCAGATCTCGCACAAGCGCCGCTCGCTCTCCCCGCGCGGCAGCGTGGCGCCCGCTGCCACCGCCCGCGGCGCCGGCAACGCCGCCTCGTCGAGCTTGCCGTTCGCCCGCCGCGGCAACGCACCGAGCCACACGAACGCCGCCGGGACGAGCGACTCCGGCAGCCGCGCACGCAGGCCCGCGCGCAGCTCCGCCTCCGCCATGAGCGCGCCACCCCCGGTCTCGGCCAGGTACGCCACCAGCGTGCTCTCCCCGGCTGCATCGGCGCGCGCCATGACCGCGCACTCCACCCCGGGCAGCAGCGCCCCGAGCGCCGCCTCCACCTCCGCCGGCTCGATGCGGATCCCGCGGATCTTCACCTGCCGGTCGCACCGTCCCTCGTGCAGCAGCTCACCACCGGGCAGCCGCCGCACCAGATCCCCCGTGCGCAGCAGCACCCGCCCGTCGGGCAGACGGCGCAGCCGCCGGCGCGTCAGTTCGGCATCGCCGTGATACCCGGGCGTCAGGTACTCGCCCACCAGCCCGAGCTCCCCGCGCCACGCTGAGACATCCGGCTCGCCCTGCTCGTCGAGCAGCCACGCCTCCAGCCCGGCCACCGCCGCGCCCACCGGCAGCCCCTCGCCCACCACCCGCGTGTCGTGATCGGCGCAGAACTGCAGACCCATCGTGCTCTCGGTGAGACCCAGCCCGTTCACCAGCCGCGCACCGCGCCGGAACCGCAGCCGGAACAGCTCCAGGTCCGAGCGCCGCGCCCGCTCTCCGCCCAGCACCACCAGCCTTACTGCGCTCAAGTCTTGTGTGCACGTCACCCGCCCGCCGAACAGGTGCCGGTACACCGTCGGCGTGAAGTGCAACACGCTCACCCGCTCGGCCGCGATGCGGTCGATCAGCTCCGGCGCCGACTCCGCCCCGCGCAGGTCATACAGGTGCACGCTCGCCCCCGTGAGCAACGCACCGAACAGGTCCTGCACCGCCGCGTCATAACCGTAGCCGGCAAACAGACTCAGCCGGTCGGACTCCACGAGACCGAGCGAGCGCGACCACAGCCCCACCTGGCCGAGCACGTGGCGATGACTCTGCACCACCCCTTTGGGCGCCCCCGTCGTCCCCGAGGTGTAAAGAAGATAAGCCTCCTGGTCGGGGGCGACTGCCGGCGCCACTGTTGTCATTGCTAACGACGTCGCCGTCGCCCCGATCGACTCATCGACCACGATCAGCGGCAGCGCGCAGCCCTCCAGCCACGGCGCCCGCTCACGCCGCGCGCGGTCCGTCACCACCGCCACAACACCCGCATCGATCAGCACCTGCCGATTGCGCGCCTCCGGCGCGTAAGCATCGAGCGGCACGTAGCTTCGCCCCGCGAGCACCGCACCGAGCAGTCCTGCCACCATCCACTCGTCATGACCGAGCAGCAGACCCACCCGGCCACTGCCCGCACCGGCCCCCGTGGCGATCCCCGCCGCCACCGCCTGTCCATACCCGAGCAGCTGCGCGTAGCTCCAGCTCCCGCCCGCAAATCCCACCGCCTGCGCTTCACCGCGCCGGCGCCCCTGCGCCACAAGCCGATCTCCCAGCGAACCCTCGACATCCAAGGGCAGCGGCTGTCGGGCACGGGCCTCACGCCGCTGTTGCGCCTGGTGGTCCCGCGAGTCTGCGTCCAGCACCGCGAGCTGGCCCACGCGCAGGCCGGCGTCCTCGCCCACCTCGTGCAGCACACTCAGGTAACCGCCGAGCAATGCCTCCATCGTCGCGGCATCAAACAGGTCGGCGTCGTACTCGAACATCAGCCCGATGCCGCCGGCCTGCTCGACCACGCTCGCGGTGAGATCGAACTTCGCCGTCCTGCGTGGCGCGGCGATGCGCGAAGCGGACAGCTCGCCCAGCGCGAGCCGTTGTGCGGGTTCGCTGTGGAAATTGAACATGACCTGGAA
>JAKLLP010000146.1:0-362 GCA_023150055.1 Gammaproteobacteria bacterium
GTCGGCGCCGATCGGGCGGGGTTACCTGGAATTCACCGGCTACGCGGAACCGCTGCGGCTGTAACCACACGGCGCGCTTGCCCGGGTCCGTCGACGATCGCTCGACCGGCCTACTTCTGCATCCACTTCAGCATGCCTGCCATCCGCTGCACGAAAAGGCGCGGATCAGTGCATGGCGACGCTCGCCGCCGCGGGCGCGCCGATGCGGTGCGGACGGTCGATGTAGTAACCCTGGATGTAGTCGACCCCCATGGCGCGCAGCGCGTCGAAGTCCGCCTGCGTTTCCACCTGCTCGGCAACCACGCGAAAACCAACCGTCTTGGCCAGTCGCGTGATCGCGGTGACGACCTGACCGTTGAGGC
>JAKLLP010000146.1:372-5869 GCA_023150055.1 Gammaproteobacteria bacterium
GCTGTCCTCGCGCAGGTCATGCGTGTAGGCGCCGTCGATCTTCAGGTAATCGATGGCGAGCCCGCGCAGACTGGCGAGCGCACCCACACCGCTGCCGAAGTCATCCAGGCCGAACTGGCAGCCCATACCGTGCAGCACACTCGCGAAACGCTCCGCGCGCTCGAGGTCGGCCATCATCGCGGTCTCACTCACCTCGAAGCAGATCTGCTGCGGCAGCACCTGGCTCTGGTCGAGACACTCGACGACGAACTCCAGGAAATCATCCTCCCCCAGGCTCTGGGCCGAGAGGTTGATGGTGCACCTGCGATGCTCGGGCAGGCGGATGGCGCCCTGACCCAGCGCGCCGAGCGCGGTGCGCACGACCCAGCGGTCCAGGCTGCCCATCAGGTGGTAGCGCTCGGCCGCCTGGATGAACTGCCGCGGCTGGACGAGCTTGCCCTCCTCGTCCGTCAGGCGCAGGAACACTTCCATGGCGGGCCCCTCGCCGGTGCGCCCGGCCACCGCCAGAATCGGCTGCACGTGCAGGTCGAAGCGGTTTTCCTTGAGCGCCGACTGGAGCTGGCGCAGCCAGTAGATCTCCCCGCGCTGGCGCGCGGCGACCTCGTCGCGCGCGGAGTACACATGTACCTGGCCGCGGCCTTCCTGCTTAGCGACATAGCAGGCGGAATCAGCCGCGGCGAGCAGGTCCTCGATCGAGGCGCTGTCGCGGCCGATCTCGACGAGGCCGATGCTGACTCCCACCTGGAACACCTTGTCCTGCCAGGTGAAGCGATAATCGCGCACGGCGGCACAGACGTCGTCGGCGATCTGCCGCGCCTTGTCCAGCGGGCAGCCGAGCAGCAACACGCCAAACTCGTCCCCGCCGAGCCGTGCCACCGCGTCGGACTCGCGGACCTTCTCGCGGATCAGCGCGGCGATGCTGCGCAGGAGGCTGTCCCCGGCATTGTGGCCACAGGAGTCGTTGACCGGCTTGAATCGGTCGAGATCGAGGTAACACAGCACGTGGCTGACGTTCTGCTCCCGCACGGACTGCAGCGCCTCCTCCAGCCGGCGCTCGAAGTCGCGCCGGTTGATCAGTCCCGTCAGCGCGTCGTGGGTCGCCTGGTAGCTCATGCGCTTGGTGAGCCCGCGGATCTCGGTGACGTCATGCATGATGACCACGACGCCGGCAAGCACATCGCCCGGCCCCTTGATCGGGGACGCCGTCAACTCGATCGACAGCTCCTTGCCGCCGGCCTGCGACAGCATCATCGCGCGGCGTCCCATGTTCACACGGCGCCGGTCGCTCAGGCAGCGCTGGATCGGATCACCGAGATCACGGCGGTCCGCCTCATCGATGAGGTTCACCAGGTCCGTCAGCCGCTTGCCGATGGCCACCTCACGCAGCGCGCCGGTGAGTTTCTCGGCCGCGCTGTTCATGTAGTCGATGAGCCCCTCGGTATCGGCCGTGATCACGCCCTCACCGATCGACTCCAGCGTGATCTGCGCCTGCTGCTTGCCCCGGCTCAGCGTGCTCTCGATGTTCTTGCGATAGCTGATGTCACGCGCAATCGTCAGGATGGCGCGCTGGCCCCGGTAGTCGATGACGCCGCCACTGACTTCCGCCCAGGCGCCGGTCTCCTGGCCGTTGATGAGCTGCACCTCCACGCGGTCCGGCAATATCTCGCCCGCCAGGCGCTGGGTGATCGCTTTACGGGTCATCGCGCGGAAAGCGGGACGCACCAGGTCGGTCACCGGGCGGCCGATGAGCTGATCGGGCCCCACACCGAGCAGGTCCGCGGCAACCTTGTTCGCGAAGAGGATTCGCTCGCGATGCACCACCACCGCCTCGGGCATGGTATTGGCGAGATCGGCGAACAGCGCCTCGCGGTCCCGGACCAGTCGATCGCGGGTTTGTAATGCATCGAAGAGCCGGTTGATGGACTCGCCGAGACCGGCAAGCTCGGGATTCTCCCGCGGGTAGTCGACGCGCTTGCTGAACCCAGCCGAGTCGACGACCTCTGTAACGTCCTTTTGCAGCGCGGCCAGGTGGCGTGCCTGCCGTCGCAGGGCAACCCAGAGGACGGCTGCACAACCCGCCAGCCCGAGGCAGGCCAGCGTCAGGGATCCGATCAGCCACAATTCGGTCATCGGCGCCACGCGTGGAGTTTGAGGCTGGGGCCCCGCCTTGTCATGCTGTCTGGAAGTCCGTGTGGGTTATGCAAAGAAGGCCTGGCCCGGGTTCTCGTATGAGTGTCGCGGGCAGAGCTCCCGTCCACGCTCGCAGGGGACATTCCGGTCCAGCCTCGGTTTTCCCGCAAGGATAGCCCACGGACTCGGCTGCAGACGGGTGCATTTCACCATAATCGACTCCGGCTTCAGCCTTGTCTGCTGCCGGCAAAATACTTACGCTAGGCCGCCGCCCGAGGAGCCCCCCGATGCAGATGGACACGGAAACAGCGCGCCAGCAGATGGTGACCCAGCAGGTGCGTGCCTGGGACGTCCTGGAGCCGACGGTGCTCGACACTCTCGCCAAGATCCCGCGCGAGCGCTTCGTGCCGTACCGATATGCCGCGCTGGCGTTCGCCGACACCGCCATCCCGCTGCCGGAGGGCCAGCACATGCTGACTCCGCAGCTCGAGGGGCGACTGTTGCAGGCGCTCGACATCGCCGCCGCGGACCGCATTCTCGAGATCGGGACCGGCAGCGGCTTCCTGACGGCCTGTCTCGCCAGGCTCGGCGGGCAGGTGACCAGCCTGGAGATCCGCCCCGCGCTGGCAACGGCCGCGCGCAGCCGCCTGCGGGACCTCGGCATCGGTAACTGCACGATCGTCGACGCAGACCTGTTCGAATGGACCACGGCCGAGCGCTTCGATTGCATCGCGGTGGGCGGCTCCCTGCCGGCGCTCGAGCCGTCACTGCTCGAGTGGCTCGCCCCCGGCGGGCGCCTGTTCGTCGTGCTCGGTGAGGCGCCCGTCATGGAGGCCTGGCTCATCCGCCGCGCAAGCGACGGTGAGGGTTACGGGCGTGAGTCCTTGTTCGAGACCGTCCTGCCCCCGCTCGACCATGCCCCGCAACCGGATCGGTTTACCTTTTGACCTACGGGTCCACCACGGCGGCCGCGAATCGGCTGCCGTCGGCGCGACGTTACAAAACGTTACAGTATCCGCCTCGGCCCCCCGCGTGCGATGCTATAGGCTTTACCATGTCCCCCGAATAGAACGCTGCCGGGCCAAGGGTCGCTTGGATCCTACCCGCACAACTCCGGAATCACGTCCATGGTCAGAATCATTTCGCTACTCGGCTTGATCTTCGCCACGCTGGCAGGGCCTTATGCACAGGCTGACTCCTTGCTGGACATCTACCAGCGGGCGCGGCAGAACGATCCGCAGTTACGGGAAGCCGAGGCCAACCGTCTCGCCCTGCGCGAGGCCAAGCCACAGGCACGCGGCGCGCTGCTGCCGCAGATCGAGGCGTCGGCCGGGCAGGAATGGGTCGATAACGACGGCAGCAACGTCTTCGCCCAGGCCGTGGACAACGACAACGACCCGACGACACCCCCGGTGGTCGCACTCGCCAACCGCGAGTTCGACGGCCGCAGCAACACGCAGCAATGGCGTGTCGACCTGCGCCAGACCATCTTCCGCTGGGACCAGTGGGTGCGAAACCAGCAGGCCGACAAACAGGTGCTGCAGGCCGATGTCGATTACCGGGTGGCCGACCTCGATCTCTACCTGCGGGTGTCCGACGCGTATTTCAACGTGCTCGCCGCGGAGGACACGCTGTCAGCCAACGTCGCTGCGCGCGAGGCGATCGGCCGCCAGCTCGAGCAGGCACAGAAACGGTTCGAGGTCGGACTCATCGCCATCACCGACGTACAGGAAGCGCAGTCCGGCTATGACCAGGCCGTGGCGGCGGAAATCCTCGCGAAACGCCAACTCGCCAACAACAAGGAAGTCCTTCGCGAGATCATCGGCGACTACCCCGGCGATCTGGACAAGCCGCGCGCCGAAATTCCGTTGATCAGCCCCGCGCCGGCCGACGAGGACCAGTGGGTCGAGACGGCACTGCAACAGAATCTCTCCCTGCAGTCCGCACAGCTCGGCGCAGAGATCGCCCGTGAGGAAGTGCGTGTCGCCCGGGCCGGGCACATGCCCACTGTCGACCTGGTCGCCAGCCGGGCCGATGTCGACTCCGATGCGAAGCAGAAAACCCTGCTCAACATACAGGGCGCCCCGGCCGGCTCCCTGAACGATGTGCCGAGCCAGCCCACGGATTTCGAGACGCGGCAGGACAGCTTCGGCGTGCAGTTCACCGTGCCGCTGTTCGCCGGGGGGGCGACGAATTCCCGCGTACGCCAGGCGGTTTACCAGCACCGCGCCGCCAAGGAGCGCCTGGAGCGCACCGCCCGGCAGACCGAGCGGGCCACGCGCGACGCCTACCTCGCCGTGAATTCCGAGATTTCCCGGGTCAAGGCGCTCCAGCAGGCGCTGAAGTCGGCGCAGACGGCGCTGCAGGCCACCGAGGCGGGATTCGAGGTCGGCACGCGCACGACGGTGGACGTGCTGGAGGGGCGCCGGCAGCTCTTCCAGGCGGAGACCAATTACGCACGCAGCCGCTACGACTACATCGTCAACGTGCTCAGGCTGAAGGAAGCTGCCGGCACGCTGACCGAGCAGGATTTGCTCGAGATCAACGCCTGGCTGGAGCCGGCAACCGCCGAAGAATAACTCAGCCCGCCCGCCCGGGCTGGAACGATCCGTAAGGTTCCCCAGGCCGCTTGTCGATCAGCGGCTCGACGAGCGCCAGCAGCCGGTCGACGGCCCCGCGGTTATTCGCCAGCAGCTCACGGGCCAGCGCACCGCGCCGCGCGCGCTCGGCCGGGTCGTCGAGCAGCCGCAGGATCTCGGCGGCGATGTGGGATGCGTCCTGCACCACGATCGTAGCCCCCTCCGCCGTGAGCAGCTCGGCGATGTCCGGGGCATTGAAGTTGTACCGTCCGGTAAGCGATGGCAGACCGAGCGCCGCAGGCTCGAGCAGGTTGTGACCGCCGATCGGCACCAGGCTGCCGCCCACGAAGGCCACATCCGCCCCCGCATAGAGCATCGTCAGTTCACCCATGCTGTCACCGAGGAATACCTGGGTGTCCGGCGAGCAGCGCTCGCTGCTGCTGCGCCGGATGCTGCGCAAGCCCGAGCGCTGCAGCAGGACGGCGACGGCCGCAAAGCGTTCGGGGTGTCGCGGCACCAGCACGAGCAGCGTGTCCGGCCGCCGTTCGAGCACCTGGCGGTGCGCCTCGATCAGGACCTGCTCCTCGTCCTGGTGGGTGCTGGCGCCGATCCATACCGGCCGCAGCGCTGCCTGCTCGGCGCGCCATGCCCGCCCGCGCGCGGCGACTTCGGGCGCCAGTTCGAAGTCGAACTTGATGTTGCCGGTGACATGGGTCCGCGCCGGGTTCGCGCCGAGGCCGCGAAAGCGCTCCGCATCGATGGCGCTCTGCGCACCGATGACGATGCCA
>JAKLLP010000147.1:0-229 GCA_023150055.1 Gammaproteobacteria bacterium
GTTCAGCGAGTGGTTCACCTGGCTGCCCAGGCTGGAGTGCGTTATTCGCTGGTGAACCCTCACGCGTATATTGACAGCAACCTGGTGGGGACCTTCCATTTGCTGGAAGGCTGCAGGGAAACGCGTGTCGAGCATCTGGTGTATGCCTCCACGAGTTCCGTCTACGGCGCCAACACGCGCATGCCGTTCTCGGTTCATCAGCCCGCCGACCATCCGATTTCTCTCTATG
>JAKLLP010000147.1:239-5863 GCA_023150055.1 Gammaproteobacteria bacterium
AAACGAAATGATGGCGCACAGCTACTCGATGTTGCATGGTTTGCCTACGACCGGGCTACGTTTTTTCACTGTTTATGGTCCGTTTGGCCGGCCCGATATGGCTTTGTTCCAGTTCACCCGCAATATTCTGGAGGGCAAGCCGATCGAGGTTTATAACTACGGCAATCATCGGCGTGATTTCACATACGTCGACGACATTGTGGAGGGCGTGGTGCGAGCCCTTGACCACGTAGCTGTACCAGACCCGGCCTGGAGTTCCGAGGAGCCGGATCCGGCCAGCAGCATGGCGCCATTCCGTCTCTACAACATTGGTAACAGCAAGCCGGTCGAATTGATGCGTTATATCGAGGTGGTCGAGGCGTGCCTGGGTCGCAAGGCAGAGAAAAATTTGCTGCCAATGCAACCGGGTGACGTACCGGATACATTTGCAGACGTCGATGACCTCGCGAGGGATGTTGGCTACCGGCCGGCAACTCCCGTTGAGGTCGGGGTTCCGCGTTTCGTCGAGTGGTACCTGGATTATTACCAGGTGCCGCTCCGGAAGGGCGTATGACTGGCGCCGGCGTGACCCGACGCTACCATACCGGCCCCGGGAACACTGACGGTATGATCACGAGACATAGCAGAGTAACTACGACATGCGGATAACGGTTCATGGTACGGGCTACGTGGGGCTGGTGACGGGTGCCTGCCTCTCGGACGTTGGTAATCAGGTTCTTTGTGTCGATGTCGACGAAGGTAAGGTCCAGGACCTTCGCGCGGGCAGGATTCCTATCTACGAGCCCGGTCTGGAAGAGATCGTTCGTCGGAACGCAGCCGGCGGGCGGCTCGAATTTACCTCCGATGTCGCCAGGGGCGTGGCCCATGGTCCATTTCAGTTCATAGCCGTCGGTACGCCAAAAGACGAAGATGGATCAGCAGACCTGGGCCATGTACTGACTGTTGCTCGTTCCATCGGCCAGGAAATGGCTGACTACAAGGTGGTCGTGACCAAGTCCACGGTTCCTGTCGGCACGGGCGACAAGGTACGGCAGGCGGTGGCGGATGCGCTTGCGCAGCGTTTGGCGTCAATTGAATTCGATGTGGTATCGAACCCTGAGTTTCTCAAGGAGGGCGCAGCTGTTGGCGATTTCATGAAACCGGACCGGATTATCGTCGGTTCCGACACTGCTCGGGCCACGGAGATGCTCCGGGACCTGTACGAGCCTTTCGGCCGTAACCGCGACAAGGTCATCGTAATGGACCTGCGGTCGGCGGAGCTCACCAAGTACGCGGCCAATGCCATGCTGGCTACGAAAATCAGTTTCATGAATGAACTCGCCAACATGGCGGAGGCCTGCGGCGCAGACATCGAGCAGGTACGCATTGGTATTGGTTCCGATCCGCGTATCGGCTTCGAGTTCATCTATCCAGGCTGTGGGTACGGTGGGTCATGCTTTCCAAAGGACGTGAGTGCCCTGGTCCGCTCAGCGAGAGACCACGGCGCCGACATGGAGCTCGTTCGTGCGGTCGATAATGTGAACGCCCGCCAGAAGGAAGTGCTCATCAAAAAGATTGGTAAGTTCTTCAACGACCAATTGAAGGACCGGACAATTGCCTTGTGGGGGCTCGCTTTCAAGCCGGATACGGATGATATGAGAGAAGCATCGAGCCGGGTTCTCATGGAAAAGGCCTGGCATTCAGGCGCGCGCATCCGTGCTTATGATCCCAAGGCGTTGGATGAGGCACGGCATATTTACGGTGACAGATCAGATCTCACCTACTGCCGTTCGTCGACGGAGGCGCTGGAAGGGGCTGATGTGCTCGCAGTCGTCACCGAGTGGCGCGAGTTTCGCAGCCCTGATTTCGAGCTGATTCGTGACAGGCTCGCTCATAAGGCAGTTTTTGATGGTCGTAATATCTATGATCCGGCGATGGTCCGGAGGGCGGGACTCAGGTATTTCGGAATAGGCCGCGGTGACGCTGCCGGGCCGGTGACGGCGGTGGGCAAAGCGTTTCCGCGATCGAGGTAATCAGCGCAGCCGATGAAGATCAACCCGGTCGTTCTTTGTGGCGGGTCAGGCACTCGCCTGTGGCCGCTGTCACGATTGTTGATGCCGAAGCAGCTGCTGTCATTGGTGGGCCAGCGCTCGCTGCTTCAGGATACGTTCCGGTCCGCTCGTGATCTGCAACGAAGCTCATCGGTTCATGGTACAGGCCCAGCTTCAGGCGCTGGGGGTGGATCCGGCGATGATCCTCGAACCGGCCGGCCGCAATACGGCCCCGGCGGCCGCACTCGCGGCGCTGGTAGTGTCGCAGACTCAGAGTAAGGATTCGCTGCTGCTGGTCCTGCCTTCTGACCACGTCGTGCAAGATGCAGCGCGCTTCCTGGAAGCGCTCCGTGCCGGTCTCCCGGCGGCTGCCGCGGGCGCTCTGGTCACCTTCGGGATTGTGCCGGATCGCCCTGAGACCGGTTACGGGTATATCCGTGGCGCGGTGGGCGAGGGCGCGCGAGCGGTCGAGGAGTTTGTCGAGAAGCCGGATCTGGCGACTGCCGGTGAATATGTCGCCTCGGGAAGGTATTTCTGGAATAGCGGCATGTTCCTGTTCACGGCAGGACGTTATCTCGAGGAGCTGCGGCAGCAGGCTCCCGATATTTTCGATGCGTGCGAGCGTGCGATTGCGAAAGCACGACATGAAGGCCTGGTGGTACATCCCGATAGGGAGACTTTCCTGGGCTGCCGGGCCGAGTCGATCGACTACGCAATCATGGAAGGAACGAGCCGTGGCATGGTGGTGCCGATGCGGGCTGGCTGGAGCGACGTCGGCACCTGGGGAGCATTGCTCGATGCCACCGCTCGGGATGCCGGGGCGAATGCCATCACTGGCGATGTCGTCGCGATTGACTGTCGAGATTCGCTCATCCGTGCCGAGAGTCGACTGGTAGCGGTCGTGGGGCTTGATGGCTGCATCGTCGTCGAGACAAAGGACGCGGTGCTGGTCGCTCCCAAGAACCGGTCGCAGGATGTCAAGGCCGTAGTCGATCATCTGGCGGCGCAGAAACGCCCCGAAACCGTTCACGGCCGGGAGGTGTTTCGGCCGTGGGGGAGTTACGACAGTCTCGAATCCCGTCCCGGTTTCCAGGTCAAGCGGCTGGCGGTCCTGCCCGGAGCTGTCCTGTCACTGCAGTTGCATAACCGCCGCGCGGAGCACTGGGTGGTTGTCTCTGGGCGGGCCCGTATTACCCGTAACGACGAAGTGTTTGAGCTTAGCCGGAATGAGCATGCGTTCATTCCGCTCGGCGCACGGCATCGGATTGAGAATCCAGGCGACGAATTGCTGCAAATTATCGAGGTGCAGATCGGCGACTACCTCGGCGAAGACGATATCGTGCGCCTGGAGGACAAATATGGCCGGCAAGGCCGAACAGACTGAGTCCGAAGCCGGATTTCGCAACGGTGGATCGGGAGTGGTTGCCAGATGACGCGCGGGCTTAGTTGCTTCAAGGCTTACGATATCCGTGGGCGAGTCCCCGCGGAAATGAACCGCGATGTTGCCTATCACATCGGCCGTGCCTACGCGAGGTATCTCCGCCCGAGTTCCGTTGTCGTCGGACACGATATTCGTCTTTCCGGTCCCGACCTCGCGCGAGCGCTCGGCGATGGTTTAAGGGATGAAGGTGTGAATATTCGCCATATCGGGCAATGCGGCACGGAGGAGGTTTATTTCTCCACATGGGATCTCAGGGCTGATGGCGGAATCATGGTCACGGCCAGTCATAATCCAGCGGATTACAACGGAATGAAGCTCGTCCGCGAAGGTTCGCGGCCGATCAGCGGCGATACGGGGCTGCTGGAAATCAAGAGGCGAACCGAAGAGGGGCTTGCGTCAGGGCGGCCGGCGCCTTGCAGTGCGCGAGGCGGCCTCGAGACGGTAGATACCAGAAATGCCTATATCCGACATTTGCTTGGATATGTCGACACGTCGAAGCTTCGGCCGCTCCGGGTAGTCGTGAATGCCGGCAACGGCAGTGCGGGACCGGTCATCGACGCCCTGGAAAAGCACCTGCCATTTCGCCTGGTCAAGGTTCATCACGTATCGGATGGGACGTTTCCCAACGGTGTGCCCAATCCGCTGCTTCCCGAAAATCGCGCGGCTACCACCGAGGCAATCCGGGCAAGTGGCGCAGACTTCGGCGTTGCCTGGGACGGCGACTTTGATCGTTGCTTTCTTTTCGATGAAGGCGGCCAGTTCATCGAGGGCTATTACATCGTGGGACTGCTCGCGGAGGCCATGCTGAAGCGCAAGCCGGGCAGCAAGATCGTCCATGACCCACGCCTCGTCTGGAACACCCGCGATGTGGTGCGGGAGTACGGTGGCATTCCGATACAAAGCAAGACAGGACATGCCTTCATCAAGGAGCGGATGAGACAGGAGGACGCCGTGTATGGCGGGGAGATGAGCGCTCATCATTATTTCCGCGACTTTGCCTACTGCGATAGCGGCATGATCCCGTGGCTGCTTGTCGCGGCCTTGGTCAGTGCCGGCGAACAGCCGCTGTCTACCCTGGTCGCTGAGCGAATTGCGCGTTTCCCATGCAGCGGTGAGATCAATCGCCGCATCGAGGATCCTGGATTGGTCATGAAAAAGATTCAATCCCGCTATGCTGAGAAGGCGACCGGCGTCGACAACACCGACGGTCTCAGCCTGGAGTTTCCAAATTGGCGCTTCAATCTTCGGATGTCGAATACCGAGCCCGTGATCAGGCTCAACGTGGAGACGCGAGCCGATGTGCGGTTGCTGGAACAGAAAACCGCGGAACTACTCACGATGATTGGCGGCCGCTAGAGCGTCAGGCACCAGGGCTCTTTGTCGGTTAAGCCCTCGTTCCGAGGGCCGAACGTGGCGTCTGCGACTGGCCTGCCTCGCATGCGTGCCCTGTCGGGCCTGGATCTGCTAACAGCGTGATGCTTCTCTATGGACGTCGATCAACTTACTCAACCAGAACACTACGGCGCATGGGATGATTTTGTTCGCCACCACCCGGACGGCACGTTTTTTCATCTCGCCGGGTGGCGCGACGTCATCAGGACAGCTTTCGGGCATCGGACTTTTTTTCTCGCGGCACGTGATAAGGGGCAAATAGTCGGGGTCCTGCCGCTTGCGGAGATACGCAGCCGACTGTTCGGGCACAAACTGATCTCATTGCCCTTTTGTGTGTATGGCGGCCCCGTGGCCGCCAATGAGATCGCGCGGAACGAGCTCGTGCAGCACGCTTGTGAACTGGCGCGCGACCTCCGTGTGGGATTCCTGGAGCTGAGAAACCGCCAGGCCATCCCCGGCATGCAGGGTCCGGCCCGGTATGTGACGTTCCGCAGGTCCCTTGATCCGGATCCGGAGCGAAACCTGGCGGCGATTCCACGAAAACAGCGTGCAATGATCCGAAAAGGGGCGGCCAAGGGGCTGAGGCCGAACTTTGATGCCACTGTCGATGAGTTTTTCGCTGTTTACGCCGAAAGCCTCCGCAGCCTCGGTACGCCCGTGTTACCGCTGAATTATTTTCGGGTCCTGAAGAACGTGTTTCAGAGTGATTGTGAGCTGTTGTCGATTTCCGCCGGGAATGGTGGGCCGGTAGTCGCGGCGGT
>JAKLLP010000148.1 GCA_023150055.1 Gammaproteobacteria bacterium
GAAATTACCTTCATAGAGCGAAATCAGTCCGCCCAGGGTTCCCGGACGGATGATGCACTGAGGTACGATGTAGCTGTCTGCAAGCATGATTTCGACTATAGCACAGCTCTTTTTGCTCTCTGACGATAGGACTACCGTCACAAAGATCCGCCATGATCAACACTGCCGCCAATGACAAAAACGCATTGAAAGTCCGCACGGTCGAGTGCCAACCCTTTCCCGACCAACGTATGGGCACTGCCGGACTTCGCAGAAAGGTCCGCGTATTTCGCCAACCGCATTACCTGCAGTGCTTCGTCCAGGCGGTGCTGGACACCCTGCGGCTGCCGGCGGGCGCGAGACTGGTGATTGGTGGCGATGGGCGGTTCTTCAATGACAGCGCCGTCCAGACGATCATACGCATGGCGGCTGCCGCCGGGGCCGGGCACCTGGTCGTGGGTCAGAACGGGCTGCTGTCGACGCCTGCTGCATCTCATCTCATCCGCCTGCGTAAGGCCCACGGCGGCTTCGTGCTGACCGCCAGTCACAATCCCGGGGGGCCGGATGCCGATTTCGGCATCAAGTTCAACATTGCCACTGGCGGCCAGGCACCACCCGCCCTGTCCGATGCGGTCTACGAGGCCAGCCGGGCGCTCAGCGGTTATCGGCTCGCAGAACTGCCGGACATCGACCTGTCGCGGACCGGGATACACACAGTCTGCGGAATGCAGATCGAGATCGTCGACTCCGTCGCCGATTACGAGAGCCTGATGCAACGACTGTTCGACTTCGACCGGATCCGCGGTTGGACCGCAGCCGGCCACCAGCTCGTCTTCGACGCCATGCACGGCGTCACCGGGCCCTACGCCCGGCGGATATTCACGACTGCTCTTGGTGTTGCGCCGGCGAACCTGCTACATGCCGAACCCCTGCCCGACTTCGGTGGGCTGCATCCCGACCCCAATCCGGTCGATTGTCGCGCGCTGGTGGAGCGCAGCAATGAACCAGAGGCACCGGCTCTCCTGGCAGCCTCCGATGGCGATGGCGACCGCAACATGATTCTCGGCCCGGGCTTCATGCTGTCGCCCGGCGACAGCGTCGCCATGATGCTCGCCCATGCCCGCCGGGTGCCCGGCTACCGCGACGGCGTGCCTGGTGTTGCGCGGTCCATGCCGACGAGTCGTGCCCTCGATGTCGTGGCAGCGGATCTCGGGCTGCCCTGCTACGAGACGCCGACCGGCTGGCGCTTTTTTTGCAACCTTCTCGATGCCGGCCGCATCGGCCTGTGCGGCGAGGAAAGTTTCGGTACGGGTTCCTCCCACCCACGCGAGAAAGACGGCCTGTGGGCCGTGCTGTTCTGGATGAACGTCCTCGCCGCGCTCGATACGACCCTGCCCCGGATCGCCGACGCCCACTGGTGCCGTTACGGGCGCCACTATTTCCAACGCCATGACTATGACATTCCGGACGCTGCCCGCGGCGGTCGGAGAGAGCCGCATCACCGAGGCTGACGAGTTCGATTATCGCGATCCCGTCGACGGCAGCGAGAGCCGCCACCAGGGGCTGCGTATTACGCTCGGCAATGGCGCGCGCATCGTCTACCGGCTCTCCGGCACGGGTACGGCAGGCGCAACCCTGCGGGTCTACCTCGAGCGGCATGAGCGGAACAGTGATCGCCTGCACCTGCCGATTGCCGAGGTCATGCAACGGCTCGGCCGGCAGGCGGCCCATATTGCCCGCATCGAGGCCTTCACCGGACTGCAGGCACCGAGCATGATGGTGTGAAGGCCCCCGCCTTCAGGGCCGCACGCGACGCTCGATGCCAGTTCCGCTGAGAATGGTGCTGGCGATTTCCTCGATCGAGAACGACGTCGTATCGACGAACGGTACCTGGTAACGGCGAAACAATGCCTCCGCCCCGCGCAACTCGAAGCGTACCTGCTCGGCGCTCGAGTAGCGCCCCGTAGGGCGGCGCTCGCGCCGAATCTTCTGCAGGCGCTCCGGCGAGATGGTCAGCCCATAGAGCTTGCGCCTGTAAGGCTCCAGGGTCTTTGGCAGCGTGCCATGCTCCAGCTGGTCCTCGGAGAGCGGGTAGTTGGCGGCGAACACTCCGTAGGCCAGCGCCAGGTACAGGCAGGTCGGCGTCTTGCCGGTACGTGAGACCCCGATCAGGATGACGTCCGCGGCCACATAGTCCGCCGTGCGCGCGCCATCGTCGTTGCCGAGAGCGAAGTTGGTGGCCTCGATCCTGCGATCATAGGCGCCGGCGTCTTTCATGCCATGCGTCCTCCCGATCGTGTGCGAGGATCGCATCTGCAGTTCCCGTTCGAGCGGCGACAGGAAAGCCTCGAAGAAATCCAGAAACAATCCCTGGACCGGCAGAAATCTCTCGCGCAACTCATCCTGCACGAGCGTGCTGAACACAAGCGGTCGTGCGCCCTGCTCGGCGGCCACCGCATTGATCCGACGCACGACCTGGTCCGCCTTGTCAACGCTATCGATAAATGGCACAGTCACTTGGTCGAACTCGTGTGCTTCGAATTGCGTCAACAGGCTTCGACCGAGCGTTTCCGCGGTGACGCCGGTCTGGTCCGATACAAAAAAAACAGTTCGCCTGATCATGGCACCCGGGCTCGTCGTGGTTACACTGCCGACTCTGGCATGCCCTGATTGTGCACGTAGATCATGGCAACACAAGGGAGTTCACGTCGATGCCGTATGTTTTGCCCCTCGACAAGCTGGGGATGAGCGACGTCGAGTTGGTTGGCGGCAAGAACGCCTCTCTCGGGGAAATGCTGAAAAACCTCACTGGTCTCGGTGTGCGCGTACCGAACGGCTTCGCCACCACCGCTCAGGCTTATCGCGATTTCCTCGGCCATGACGGACTTGGCCAGCGCATCGAGTCGGCGCTGCGCGACCTCGACGTCGACGACGTGAACCGCCTCGCCGAGACGGGCCGCCGCATCCGCGAGTGGATCGTCGCCACGCCACTGCCGAATCGGCTGCTGGGCGAGATTGCCGAAGCATGGGATGCCATGGCGCGCACCGCCGGGCCCGACCTGGCAGTCGCGGTGCGCTCCTCCGCAACCGCCGAGGACCTGCCCAATGCGTCTTTCGCCGGCCAACAGGAAACCTTTCTGAACGTACGCGGCTTTGATCATGTGCTGAAGGCGATCCACGAGGTGTTTGCCTCGCTTTACAACGATCGCGCAATTGCCTACCGGGTGCACCAGGGATTCGACCACGCTTCCGTGGCGCTCTCCGCCGGTATCCAGCGTATGGTCCGCAGCGATATCGGCACAAGCGGCGTGATATTTACCCTCGACACCGAGTCGGGCTTTCCCGACGTCGTGTTCATCACCGCCGCCTATGGACTTGGCGAGACAGTAGTCCAGGGCGCCGTCAACCCGGACGAGTTCTACGTCTACAAGCCAGCGCTGCGTGCAGGGAAGCGTGCGGTCATCCGCAAAAAGCTCGGTTCCAAGGAGATCAAGATGATCTATGGAGCGGGTGGCGATGCGGGACCGCGGGTGACCACCGTCGCCGTCGAACCCGATCAGTCGCGTCGTTTCTGCATCACCGATGCTGACTGCGAGACGCTGGCCCGCTACGCGCTGGCCGTCGAGGCGCATTACGGGCGGCCGATGGATATCGAGTGGGGCAAGGACGGGCAGGACGGAGAAATCTACCTGCTGCAGGCCCGTCCGGAAACCGTGCAGAGTCGCAAGGGCCAGATCATCCAGCGCTATCGCCTGCGCGAGCGCTCGCGCGTGCTCATCCGGGGGCGCAGCATCGGCCACCGCATCGGCGCCGGAACGGCGCGCGTCGTCCAGAATCTCGACGAGATGCAGCGTATCCAGGCAGGCGATGTACTCGTCGCCGACATGACCGACCCTGACTGGGAACCCGTCATGAAACGCGCCAGCGCGATCGTCACCAACCGCGGTGGTCGCACCTGTCACGCCGCGATTATCGCCCGTGAACTGGGTATTCCCGCGGTGGTCGGCTGCCGTGATGCCACCGAGCGCATTCACGACGGCGCGCAGATCACGGTGTCCTGCGCCGAGGGCGAGGAAGGCATCGTTTACGAGGGGCAGCTGTCCTTCGACGAGCAGAGCATCGAACTGGATGGCCTGCCGCAGATCCCCGTCAAGATCATGATGAACGTCGGCAACCCTGATCGCGCCTTCGATTTCTCCGCCATACCCAACCACGGCGTCGGGTTGGCGCGGCTGGAGTTCATCATCAACCGCATGATCGGGGTTCACCCGAGGGCGCTGCTCGAGTTCGATTCGCTTCGGGCCGATCTCAAGGAGATCGTCCGTGAGCAGATGGCCGGCCACTCCGACCCGGTGGAGTTCTTCGTCTCCAGGCTCGCCGAGGGCATCGCCTGTATCGCGGCAGCCTTCGCGCCGCGTCCGGTTATCGTGCGACTGTCCGACTTCAAGAGCAACGAGTACGCCAACCTGATCGGCGGCCGGGAATACGAACCAGAAGAGGAGAACCCCATGCTCGGCTTCCGAGGCGCATCGCGTTACGTAGCCGAGTCGTTCCGCCCCTGCTTCGATCTCGAGTGCCAGGCCATCCGGCGGGTTCGTGAGGAAATGGGACTCGAGAACGTCGAGGTCATGGTGCCGTTCGTGCGCACCGTCGCCGAGGCGGAGGCCGTGACCCAACTGCTTGCCGCAAATGGCCTGAGGCGCGGGAAAAAAGGCCTGCGCCTGATCATGATGTGCGAAATACCGACGAACGCCCTGCTTGCGGAGCAGTACCTGGAGCATTTCGACGGCATGTCGATCGGCTCAAACGACATGACGCAGCTCACGCTCGGCATCGACCGTGACTCGGCGATCATTGCCTCGCTGTTCGACGAACGCGATGACGCCGTGAAGGCGTTGTTGTCGATGGCGATTACCGCCTGTCGAAAAGCGGGGAAATATATCGGCATCTGCGGCCAGGGCCCCTCTGACCATCCGGACTTTGCCCGCTGGCTCGTCGATCAGGGCATAGACAGCCTGTCGCTGAACCCGGACACCGTACTCGAAACGTGGTTATTCCTGGCTGGCGCACCGGGCAAGCCCGCGTGACGGCTCATCCTCCGTCCCGCTATAACCTGTCCCAGCCCGATTTCCTCTTCCAGCGTATCCGCGGCAGCAAGAGCCCGAGAAGCAGGCCGAGCAGCAGCACAGCCGCACCGGCGAGAAACCAGCTGCGGCGGTTGTTGTCGACGAGCGACTGGTTGCTCGCGCTCAATTCATCGATGCGCATCTCGGCGGCTGCCGTCCTCGAGCGCAGGTCGCGGTTCTCCTCGTCCAGCGCCAGCGCGTTCCCGGACAGTTGCCGCACCGACGCCAGGTCCTGCTCGAGAGTGCGTTCTGCCGCGCTGAGTCGCTCGACTTCACGCTGCAGCCCGTCACGCTCCGCACGCAGCTCACGCAGTTCGTCGGAAAGTTGCCCATGCTGCCCGCGAAGCTCCTGGTAGCGCGCCTCGGTCTCCGGCAATTGCGTACGTGCGGGTGGCCGGTTCTGCAGGAAACGCGTCAGCACCCAGCCTTCCGCGCCGGACGGGGTACGGATCCTGCTGTACCCCGATCGATCATTGGTTTCCAGCAATTCGACCTGAGTGCCACTCGGCACCATGCGTGTAATCGCGTGCTGCGTGCTTTGACCACGGCGCATGTCGACCTCGAGCTGCTCGCTGATCCAACGCGTCGCCTCCGCGGCAGCGGCGCCAGCGGCCGCTGCCAACACCGCGAGGGCCAGCGCCAGCTGCGCCCCCCTCGTGCTCACCATCGATGCCCGATATCTTTTCCGCACGCCTGACTCCAACCGAGACGCTTTAGAGATTTTACTACAGGTCAATACTTCAATATCCTGTTTT
>JAKLLP010000149.1 GCA_023150055.1 Gammaproteobacteria bacterium
TCAACTGGTATCCGGAGCCTCGCCCCGTGGCGCTGCAACACACGCTCGCAGCCCACTATGGGGTCGACGCAGAGCAGTTGCTGGTCACCCGCGGTTCCAGCGAAGCGATTGATCTGCTGATTCGTGGATTCTGTCGCGCCGGTGAAGACGCAGTGGTCATCGCACCCCCGACGTTCGGCATGTACGAAGTCTATGCGCAGTTGCAGGGCGCAGCGGTGCGCGTCGTCCCCCTGCAACGCGAGCGTGGCTATGCCTTGGATGTCGCAGGGATCGCAGAAGGCTGGAGGGAAACCGATCGGATCGCCTTCGTCTGCTCCCCGAACAATCCGACCGGTAACCTGCTGGCTGACTCCGACCTGGTGGAACTTGCTGAGGCACTGCAGGGCCGCGGCTGCGTTGCCCTGGACGCCGCTTATGCCGAGTTTGCGGAGCGCGACCAGACCCGCATGTTGCTCGACCGTTTCGATAATGTCGTGGTCCTGCGCACGCTTTCCAAGGCAATGGCGCTGGCAGGTGTCCGCTGCGGGGTCCTGCTCGGCCCGGCGGCGATCGTCAGCCTGCTCGGTTGCATACTGCCGCCCTATTCGTTTCCGGCGCCATGCGCCGAGGCCGTCGCACGCTGCCTCGAGCCCGACAACAAGTCAGAATGGCGACGGCGCGTGCAACTGATCCGCAGCGAGCGGGAACGGCTTGCCGCTGCTATCGCCCCGCTTCCCGGCATCATCAGGATCTGGCCGAGCAGCGCTAATTTCATCCTCGTGGAGCTGCGCGATCCGGCCCGGTTCGTTGCGCGTGCCAGGGCGGCCGGGATCCTGCTGCGCGATTTCAGCTGGGATCCCTATCTGCCCGGCTGCGTGCGGATCACCATCGGCACTCCATCACAGAACGACCAGCTGCTGAATGCGGTGAGCTGAGGAATGAACACGACCAAGATTGCATTTCTGGACCGGGACGGCACGATCATTCTCGAACCACCCGATGAGCAGGTCGACCGCCTCGACAAGGTGGCGCTGGTTCCGGGGGTGATTCCCGCGCTGCTCCGATTGCGAGATGCGGGCTACGTCTTCGTCATGGTGAGCAACCAGGACGGTCGTGGCACACCGTCATTCCCGGAGGAGCAATTCCAGCTGACACAGCGCTTCGTGCTCGAGTTGTTGCGTTCACAGGGCATCGAGTTCAGCGAGGTGTTCATCTGCCCGCATATAGCCACCGACGGCTGCTCCTGCCGCAAGCCCCGCACCGGCCTGCTCCGGGAGTTCCTCAGTCGTACCCCGCTCGACAGGAGCGCCAGCGTCGTCATCGGCGACCGGCAGTCGGACATGGACCTCGCGGCCAATATCGGCCTGCGCGGCCTGCGTATCGACCCGGCGGATCCCGGGTCGTGGGCCGCAGCCGCTCATTTGCTCGTCGATCAGCCGCGGACGGCCACGGCGAGCCGCAAGACCCGCGAGACCGTCGTAGATTGCCGAGTCGACCTCGATGCCCCAGACCCGGTGGTCATCAGCACGGGAATCGGCTTCTTCGATCACATGCTCGAGCAACTGGCCCGGCACGGTGGCTTCGCCCTGCAGCTGAGTTGTACCGGGGACCTGCATGTCGACGAGCACCACACCGTCGAAGACGTCGCCCTGGTGCTCGGCACGGCCCTGCGCCAGGCGCTCGGAGACAAGCGTGGCATAGGCCGCTATGGCTTCGTGCTCCCCATGGACGAGGCCCGGACCGAGGTGAGCGTCGATCTCTCGGGTCGCGCCTGCCTGGTCTTCGATGGCCAGTTCCCGCGGCCGCAGGTGGGCGGGCTGTCGACCGAAATGGTGCCGCATTTCTTCCGCTCCCTGGCCGACAGCCTCGGTGCGGCGCTGCATATCAGGATCACCGGCGAAAATACACACCACATGATCGAGGCGTGCTTCAAGGGTGCGGGCCGGGCGCTGCGCCATGCCCTGGCCCGTCAGGGCACCGCGCTGCCGAGCACCAAGGGCATCCTGTGAGCGGCACTTCCACCGTGGCGATCATCGACGGTGGCGGAGCGAATATTGCCTCGCTGCGCTTCGCTCTCGAACGGCTGGGGTACTCGTCGGTGCTCACGACCAGTGAACGCGTCATCAGCGGCGCGAAACACGTGATACTGCCTGGGGTCGGGGCCGCTCGCGCCGCCATGCAACGACTGCAGGCCAGCGGCCTTGATCAGGTGATCCCGCGACTGACCCAGCCCGTTCTCGGGATCTGCCTGGGAATGCAGCTGCTCTTCGACGCCTCGGAAGAGGACGATGCGCGCTGCCTCGGCATCATTGCCGGGACGGCCCGTCGCTTCCAGGCGGCCGCGGACCGCCCGGTGCCACACATGGGATGGAATCTCGTGCGGCGCACCCGCGATACGCGGTTGTTGCGGGGAATTCAGCAGGACTGCTACTGCTATTTCGTGCATAGCTATGCGATTCCCCTCGGCCCCCCGACGGTCGCCAGCACCAGTTACGGTTGGGAATTCTCGGCCATCGTCGAGAAGGACAACTTCGTTGCCACGCAGTTTCACCCGGAGCGATCCGGGGAAGCTGGCGCGAAGATTCTGCGTAACTTCCTGAGCGATTCCTGACCGCCGTGGACATCATTCCCGCTATCGACCTGCTGGCCGGCCGCTGCGTGCGGCTGTATCAGGGGGATTTCACACAGGTCACCGACTACGACACGGATCCACTGGCGCTTGCGGTCAGGTACCGTGACGCCGGTGCCGAAGCACTGCACGTGATCGACCTCGACGGAGCGCGCAGCGGTACGGCCACCAATCACCCCGTCATCACCCGCCTGGCAGCCGAATCCGGCCTTGCCGTTCAGGCGGGTGGCGGCATACGGAGCCTCGAAACGGCGCAGCGCCTGCTCGCCGCGGGCGCCCGGCGGGTTGTCATCGGCTCCATCGCCATTACCCAGCCTGAAACGGCCTGCCGCTGGCTCGAGGATCTGGGCGCGCGGCGACGGGCCCGAGCCTCTGGAGCCTGGCAGCGCAGTTTGCCGAGGCGGGCGCCCGACACGTGCTCTGCACCGATATCGGGCGCGACGGGACCCTCACCGGGCCGAACCTCGATCTCTACGCGGAATGCTTACACAGGTTTCCCACGCTCGACTGGATCGCTTCGGGCGGTCTCAGCGCAGCCAAGGATCTGCAGCCGCTGGCAGCTACGGGCGTGACGGCCGTGGTAACCGGCAAGGCGCTCCTCGACGGGCGCCTCAGTTTAGAGGAGATACGACGATTCTCGCGCGCCGGATAATTCCCTGCCTCGACGTTCGCGACGGCCAGGTCGTCAAGGGTGTCCAGTTTCGCAATCACCGCGTGATGGGCGAGATCCTCGAACTTGCGCGTCGTTACCGTGACGAGGGCGCAGATGAACTGGTGTTCTACGACATCACCGCGAGCCCGCAGGGCCGCTCCGTGGACCGCACGTGGATCAACCGGGTGGCAGCGGTGCTCGACATACCGTTCTGCGTCGCCGGGGGGATCCGCAGCGTGCGAGATGCCGAGGAAGTCCTGAACTTCGGCGCAGACAAGATCTCCATCAATTCTCCCGCGCTCGCCAACCCGTCGCTGATCTCGGAACTGGCGCGACGGTTCGGCAGCCAGTGCGTTGTCGTCGGCATCGACAGCCGGGAAGAAGACGGCGCTTACCGCGTCTACCAGAATACCGGCGATCCCGAGAAGACCAGCCTCGCCAGGCGCGACACCCTGCGCTGGGTCGGCGAGGTGCAGGACCGCGGGGCGGGCGAGATCGTCCTCAACTGCATGAACCAGGATGGTGTGCGCCAGGGCTACGACATCCGCCAGCTGCAGCTCATGCGCTCGAAGTGCGCTGTCCCACTGATAGCCTCTGGCGGCGCTGGCGAGATGGCACACTTCCGCGAAGTTTTTCGCCAGGCTCGCGTCGATGGCGCACTGGCGGCGTCCGTGTTTCACTCCGCCGCCATCAATATCACCACTCTGAAAGAGTATTTACGAAGCGAGGGGATCGAGGTCCGGACATGAGCAACAGGAGCACCGAATACATCGTCGAGCTCGAGCGTACTCTGGAGCAGCGCAAGGCGGCTCCCACCAGCGACAGCTACACGGCCAGGCTGTATGCGGCCGGCCGCTCGAAAATAGCCCAGAAAGTCGGCGAAGAAGCCGTCGAACTCGCCATAGCCGGCGTACAGGACGATCGCAAGAGAATAGTCGCCGAAGCGGCGGACCTGGTTTATCACCTGCTCGTGCTGCTGCGTTCTCACGATATCAGCTTCAGCGATGTCGTGGAGGAACTGCGACACCGTCAGCGCTGATGCTCTACAGGGTGACCTCTCGGGCGGGTTCCCGCAGGTTGTAGCGCGAACTCATCACGTAGCCGTAAGCGCCGGCGTTGGCGATGAGCAGCACGTCGCCTTCCTGGCACGGAGGCAGCAGTCGCTCGGTGCCGAGCCGGTCCCCCGTCTCGCATATCGGTCCGACCACGCTGACGGTCGCAGCGGCCGGCTCACCCCAGCGAGTCAGGTTCACGATTTCATGGTAGGCGCCATACAGCGCCGGCCGGATGAGAGAATTCATGCCGGTGGAGATGCCGACGTACTGCATGTCCCCCTTGCCCTTGGTCTGCGTCACGGTCGCCACCAGCACCCCGGCCTCTGCGACGAGGTAGCGGCCCGGCTCCAGCCAGATCCGGTAACCGGGAAACGCGGAGCGGGCCTCGGCCAGGCCGATGCCAAACCGCTCGAGGTCGAGCGTTCTGCCACCACGCGTTTCGGCAATACCGAGGCCGCCACCGAGATCGAGAATCTGCAGGTACGGAAACTGGCCGGCTTCACCAGCGAGCACCACCGCAACGTTGCGCCAGTTGTCCGCATCGAGGATGCCGCTGCCGGTATGGGCATGCAGGCCCACGATGCGTGCCCCGATACGACCGGCGAGATCGCGGGCCTCCTGGAGTTCGAACAGGGGGATGCCGAACTTCGAATGAACGCCTGCTGTCCGGACGTGCTTGTGGTGGCCATGGCCCTGGCCCGTATCCACGCGCAGGAAGATCTCGCGCCCCTCGAACAGTGAACCCCAGGCGCGCAGCGGGTAGAGGTTGTCGAGCGTGACCCAGACGTCCTGCCCGAGCCCGTACTCATACTCCGCGCGCGGGGCGAAGTTCGGCGTGAACAGTATGCGACGACGCTCGAGCGCCGGGAACAGGCTCAGGATGTGCGCGATTTCCCCAGGTGAGACGCACTCGAAACCTGCACCGGCATCGTGCACCGCGCGCAGCACGTCTGCGTTGTTGTTGGCTTTGACCGCATAAAGAACCTGGTCGATCCCACTGATGTTCCTGACACGGCCGACAGCATCACGAACGCTCTGCAGGTCGTAAACGTAGGCGCAGCCGTGTCGCTGAGCGATGTCGATCAGCTCGTCCTTGCGCCGGGCCCACCACGTCTCCGGTTGCTCGGCGAGCTTTACACCGCCGTGTCGCAGTTCCTCCCAGGTTGGTCCGAAGACGCCCTCTTTTCCGCTCGGACGGACCAGCAGCGCGTGGAGCGACTGGATAATACGCCGGGACTGTCCCTGTCCGACGACGATGCTCAGGTTGAGATCGCTCGCCGCCTGGCTCAACAGGTGCACGGGTTGTTCTTCGAACACGTCGAAGGCGGGCCCAATTTCGTGCAGCACCGAACGAATTCGGCGCCCTACCAGGCTCACGACCTCGACATTACCGATGATCTCCACCCGACAGAGCCTCTCCAGGGAAACCCGCAGAGCAGAAAGCAGCTCCGCATCGATGGCATTGACGCCGGGGTCGAGCGTCACGGTGACATTGCTCTCCGACGTCGACAC
>JAKLLP010000014.1:0-3029 GCA_023150055.1 Gammaproteobacteria bacterium
AACGCGACCAACACGCCACCGGGGACGCTCGAGTACCAGGAACCCGACGGGACTTCGAGCTTGCGGCGATGAATGACCAGCGCGAGCAGCGCTATCGCCGCGGTGAGCAGCGACCAGCGCAGATCGGGCAGCATCATGCTCCACCAGCGCGAAGGCGGATGGACGTAGAACGCCGCGAGGTACAGGTACAGGCCGTAAACCGGGTGGCGGAACAAGGCCAGCGCGGCAAGTGCCAGGAAAAGCAGCAGGAATGCGGTTGCGGTCAACATCCGGAAATGGGGGACATTCCTGTCTTGGCCAGCGGATCATCCGCCGTTCAGTGCCGGCGGGGGACGACCATACGGAAGATCCTGGCCGCCAGCGCAATGCAGGGGGACTCCCTGGGAGCCAGCCGGGATATTTGCACAACCCGGCCGCTACCCGCTACTGCAGCCGTCTCAAAATACGCCACGGCCGGCATCGGCGCCGACGAGACGGTACACTGAGGCCCGGCCGCGTCCGGGCGTTCAGCGGCGCGGGCTTTCGAGCGAGGACAGCATGCGGTCCCTGGAAAATCTCTTCGACAATAATCGCGCCTGGTCGGAAAGAATCCGCGCGCAGGAGCCGGAGTTCTTCCTCAGGCTCTCGCGCCAGCAGGCACCCGAGCACCTGTGGATCGGCTGCTCGGACAGCCGGGTGCCCGCCAACCAGATCGTCGGGCTGCTGCCGGGGGAGATCTTCGTGCATCGCAATGTCGCCAACGTGGTCGTGCACACCGACCTCAATTGCCTGTCGGTGCTGCAGTTCGCGGTGGACGTGCTGAACGTGAAGCATGTCATCGTCTGCGGCCATTACGGCTGCGGCGGCGTGCAGGCGGCCCTGCGCGACGACCGCCTCGGCCTGATCGACAACTGGCTGCGTCACATCCAGGATGTCCGCAACAAGCACGCCGGCGTGATGGCCGGCATCCGGGGTGAGAGCGGGCAGGCTGACCGGCTGTGCGAGCTCAACGTCATCGAGCAGGCCGTCAACGTCTGTCAGACGACGGTCGTGCAGGGCGCCTGGGCCCGAGGTCAGGACCTCACCGTCCACGGCTGGATCTACGGCCTCACCGACGGCCTGCTGCGCGATCTGGGCGTGTGCGTGACCGCCCAGGAGGAACTCGTACCCGTCTACGATGCTGCGCTCGCCCGTCTCGGGTGAGGTTGGCACCGCGCAGAGTGTCATCGTCATGAAGCGAATACGCCTGGTACCACCCGTCTACTTCCTGGTCGCCCTGGCGGCGTCCTTCGCGCTCGACCGCTGGTTTCCGCTCGCCCGCCTGCTCACCCCACCGTGGCATTGGCTCGGCCTGGTATTCCTCCTGCCGGCGCTCGCCCTCGGCGGGGCGGGCGCCCGGGCGCTCTCGCGCCGGGGCACGACCCTCGACCCCTACGGCAAGCCCGACGCCCTCGTGATCGAGGGCCCGTATCGCTTCACCCGCAATCCCCTTTATCTCGCCCTTGCGTTGCTGCTGCTTGGCGCGGCGTTTTTTTTCGGCAGCCTGACGCCTTTTTTCGTCGTGCCGGCGTTCATGGCGGCCATCGCGGTGTCGTTCATTCGCCGGGAAGAGGCCGCGCTCACCGCGACTTTCGGCACGGCTTACCAGGACTACTGCCAGCAGGTGCGCCGCTGGTTATAGCGTGGAGTTTCGCGGATCACGGTGCCGCCAATGACCGCCCTTGCGGCGGGAGGTCTCCGCCGTCGCTCCCCGATACTCGCTTTGGGCGGAGACTCCCGCCTCCGGGCGGTCCCCCCGCCGCAGACCGTCGATGTACTTGCGGGACGCCACGCCAGCGCGGCTCGACTCGACGGCGGCGCAAGGCGCCGCGCGCTCGGTTATGTCTATCCCCGTGCACCAGCACTCCGCGGCGGTGTAGAGTCCGATCATGCACGGCAGGGGGTTTGCAGGTGCGCGAACAATCTCATCTTGAATCACTAGCTTTGGCGCGATCGATCGACGCCGTGCCCATCGCCCTGATGTCACGGCGCCTGGTGGAAGGCGGATTGCCGTCCTGGGCCTGGACGACCCGCCGCGTGGCACGCCATGTCCTGAATCCCGAAAGTGTGGTGCTGGCCGCCCGGCGCGGGGACGAACTTGCCGGCTGCGCAATCATGGGGTTTGGTGAGGAGGCGGCGCACCTGAACCTGCTGGCGGTGGAGCCGAGGTTCCGGCGTCATGGGCTGGGCAGCCGGATGGTGCGCTGGCTGGAGAAGACAGCGATGGTCGCCGGCACCTTCGAAGTCAGCCTCGAGGTCCGGGCCCTGAATCACGCCGCGCGACGTTTCTACCGCACGCTCGGCTACAGCGAGGTCGATCTCCTGCCCGGATACTACGATCACATCGAGGACGCGGTGCGCATGTTGCGCGACCTCAGGATCGTGGATGCGAAGTACCCGGGCTGACCGGCGCGAAGACACCACGGTGGCGTTGCGCAGATAACTCGACGGCGGGTGACCGACGGACCGCCCGGAGGCGGGGGTCTCCGCCCAAAGCGAGTATCGTGGATCGACGGGGGGAGCGACGGCGGAGCCCCCCCGCCGCAAGGGCGGTCGTTGGTGGCAAGTTATCTGCGAAACGCTGCGCTAGCGGTGGGTTCCGGGGCGGCTCTGCCGAAGCCCAAACGGAGAGGCGGCGAGCACGAAGATCCCGGCGATCAGGACCATCCACAGCGTGCGGTGCATCTCCGCGGCGGCGGGAAGCTGCCAGAGTTCGCCCGACAGGCTGATGAGCCAGTGAAACACGACCGCCGACCAGGTGCTGCGCGTGGCGAGATAAAAGGCCGTCATGAAGATCGACTGGGCGGCCAGCCCGACGAAATACATCACGGCTGCACTGGACGAAAGGCCGATCCCGGCCTGGTAGGTGCCGTCGACGAAAAACAGCGGCAGGTGCCACAGTCCCAACAACAGCGCGAGTAGCAGCGTCGGACCGAGCGGGTTACGGCGGTACAGCATTGCCGGCAGGGCATATCCGCGCCAGGCGAGTTCCTGCGCCAGCGCCACTGCGA
>JAKLLP010000014.1:3039-9705 GCA_023150055.1 Gammaproteobacteria bacterium
CCCGATGAGGAGCGAGCCATCCGGGCCCGCCGGCGGAAATGGAGGCAGCGAGAGGCCCCCGGTACCCGCGTAACTGTCCCGGGCGAGCTGCGCGACGAGCAGCGGGATCAAGACACAGAGTGCGCCGGCCGGGGAGACCAATCCGCCGAGGTTGGTCAGCCGCCGCCAGTATTCCTGGCGTTGCGCGCGTCCGTCTTCAGCTCCGAGGCAAACCAGGGTTGCCAGCAACGGGCCCGCCATCCCCGAGTAATAAAGCAGCCCGCCGAGGCCCGAAGCGACCCCGGTCTGCAACAACGCAGCCGGCAGCCAGAGTGCCCAGCTGATGGCGAAGGTGATCAGGAAAAAACGGGCTGTTCCCAAGGTAGCACCGTGTTGGGCACTTGAATTGACCTGCGGTCCGAATGCCGGTCGTTACCACGCCCGGGTGTAAGGCTTGATCGATACGGTCGTCAACGAAAATAGATCTCTTCACCAGGCTTCGGTCGCCCATAGAAGGCCGTCACGATACCAGCCTGCCGCAACTGCGCCGGCGGCGGATACCAGAACTCGCGGCCGGTCAGAACCCATCGTTGTCGGAACCAGAGCGGCACGCCATGCTGGGCAAAATAGCCGATCTCGCCGGTGTAGGCGTCGCCGAGTGGCCCCCGCCGGCCAAATCCCGGGTTGCGGGGCAGGTGCAGGCCGATGCGCGCGGCGCGCGCCAGCAGCCGATGGTGGCCGCCAATGTAGGCGGACACGCACGCGCTCGCGCACCGCGTCCGGCTGTCCGTGTCGAGCCCGCGCGCGACGATCAGGTCGCGCACCCTTTGTGCCTCGCTGAGCGCCCCGCCGCCGCTCTCGAGGCGAACCCGCCTGACGCGGGGGTTCGCCGCGAGGACGCGCCGGACCTCCCGGGCCAGGCCGTAGCCGAAGCTGCCGCTGATCTCGAGCAACCGGCCGGCCGGCGTCACGCTGACGGTGTAGTCGCTGGCGTAGGCGAGACGAAGGCCGGGCACGCTCTCGCCGGTGAAGATGAGGAAGCGTATCGCGAGCAGAATGGTCAGCACCGTGGCGAGTGACTGCGTGATGCGACCCGCCAGGACCCTTCCCCCGGTTGCGGCATGCCGGTCGGCGGCCCGGAAGATGCCGATCACCTGCCAGGCGGGCACGACCAGCGTCAGCATGAGCCCGGCGGCAAAATACACGCCGAAGCCGGCCCGGCTTTCGATGGCCGGCGGCCACCCGGGCAGATACCCGGTGACATCGTTGGCGACGAGGAAGCCGGTCAGGGCGACACCCCCCTGTCGCCCCGGCGGTGCGCGGATGGGGCTGCTGCTACGCCGGGGGCTTCGGCCTCCCATGCTCGGGCGTCGGATTGCTGCCACCGCTCGTCCGGCCGGCACCGGTAAGCTTCCGTGCAGGCTCGCGCGATGGCCACGCGCGGGCGGCGGCGATATCGGTGCCCGCCTCGATGGCGGCCTGGATGAAGGTCTCCACCCACCAGAATACGTCCTGGCGGCGGATCCCGCGCCGCAGGCGCCGCATGCGGGCCCGCCGCTCCCTGCCGGGCATCACGACGGCCGCGTGGATGGCATCGGCGATGCCCTCCACGTCGTAAGGGTTGACCAGCAAGGCGCCATTGGCCATCTGGGTGGCGGCACCGGCGAACTCCGAGAGAATGAGCACGCCGTTCTCGTCGGGGTCACACGCGCAGTACTCTTTTGCCACCAGGTTCATCCCGTCTTTCAGGGGCGTGATCAGCGCAATCTGGCAGGCGTGGTAATAGCCGAGCAGCTCCTCGCTTTCCAGCGAGCGGAACACGTAGTGAATCGGCACCCAGTCGCCCGGCCGGGTGAAGCGCCCGTTGATTTCGCCTACCAGGTTCTCGATGCGCGCCTTGAGCTCCTGGTACTGTGGAATGTCCGCGCGGCTCGGCACGACGACCTGGATCAGCGTGACCCGTTCACGCAGGTCCGGGTAGCGTTCCAGCGCCTTGCCAAAAGCGCACAGCCGCTCGGGGATGCCCTTGGTGTAGTCGAGCCGGTCGACACCGAGTATCAGGCTGCGGTTGGGCAGCAGCCTGGTGAGATGGTCTGCCCGGCGCACGACCTCCGGTGATACGGCGCGCCGATAGAAATCGTTGTGGTCGATGCCGATCGGGAACGAGCCGGCGCGGCACTCGTGTCCGTCGAGGCGCAGCCGGGCGAGCGGCTGGCTCCGTGAGCCAAGCTCGGCTTCCGGCAGGTACTCGGTCAGGCAGTCGAGAAAGTTGCGCCGGTCGCGTCTGGTCTGGAAGCCCACCAGGTCGTGGGCGAGCAGCGCGCGCAACACGCTACGCCGCCACGGCAACTTGCCGAAGATGTCAGGCGAGGGGAACGGTATGTGCAGGAAAAAGGCGAGCCGCGCGCCTCGCCCCCTGCCGCGCAGCGAAGCCGCGACGTTCATGAGGTGATAGTCGTGTATCCAGACGACGTCCGTCCGGCGCGCCCGCCTCGCGATGGCATCGGCGTACTTCCCGTTGACGTTCAGATAGCCCTGCCAGTAGGTGGGGTCGAAGTTGCACAGCGACTGCAGGTCGTGGAAGAGCGGCCAGACGATCTCGTTGGAGAACCCGTAATAGAAGCTGTCGCACTCCTCCTGGCTGAGGAACACCGGCTCGAAACTGTAGCCCTGCTGCTTGCCGGCCGCGCGGAACTGCACGGCGAGTCCGGGGTCCTCACCGCTGATCCCGGGCCAACCGATCCACACGCCGCCTCGTGCGCGCATGACGGGCGCCATGGCGCTCACCAGCCCGCCGCTGCCCGGCGATACCCGGCAGGCGCCGGATGTCGTCGGCGTAACCCGCAGCGGCAGCCGGTTCGATACGACGATCAGGCGGCCGCGCGCGTCGGTGTTCATGGTGTCGGCGCGGCCGGGCTGGCGATGTGTATCGTCTGCGTCGGGTAAGCGAACTCCACGGAGACCGCCTGCAGCGCCTCGATCAGGCGCAGGTTGATGGTCTCCTGCACATCCATGTACTTGTTGTAGTCCGGATCCGTCACGAAATAGACCACCTCGTATTCCAGGGCCGAGGCGCCGAACCTCGCCAGGTGAGCCCGGTCGAAGCGCGCGAGGGACTCGCTCTGCACGATTTCCCGGACCATCTCCGGTATGCGGCGCAGCTTCTCCGGCGGCGTCTCATAGGTCACGCCGAAGCCGAAGAGGATCCGTCGCTGGAACATGCGCTTGTAATTGCGGATGCGGCTGTTGAGCAGGTCACTGTTCGCCACGACGATCAGTTCCCCGGAAAGACTGCGCAGGTGGGTCGTCTTCAGGCCGACGCGTTCCACCGTGCCCATGACTTCGCCGATGACGATGAAGTCGCCGATCACCACCGGCTGGTCGAGCGCGATCGCGAGCGAGGCGAATACGTCACCGAGGATGTTCTGTACCGCGAGCGCCACCGCGATACCGCCGATCCCGAGGCTCGCCACCAGGGCGGTGATGTCGACGCCAAGATTCTCCAGCACCAGCAGCAGCACCAGCGACCACAATGCGACTCGAGCGATGAACCCCAGCACGGACGACGTCGTGGCGCCGGTGGCGTTGGTGGCGCGGTTACGCTCGATGTGGCCGCGCAGCCAGCCGCCGATCCCCGCGTGTGCCCACAGGCCCGCCTGGACGATGACTGCGAGAACGAAGGCCTTGTCGATCAGTCTCTCGAACTGCGTCGACAATGTCAGTGCCTTCGCGCCGAGAAGCAGTGCCACGGCGACGATGAAGAAGAGCTTCGTGGCATGCAGCGTGTCGGCCACGACGTCGTCGAGTTGGCCCTCGGTCGTCCTGGCCCAGGCTGTCATGCGCGCCCGCGCCACGCGGAACATCGTGGCCAGCGCGACGGCCGAGAATGCGGTGACCATCGCCGCGATGGCCCACTGCAGGGGCGTGTTACCGAGGAAGCTCGCGGAGAAAACCTCGCTCATGTCGTGTCTTGCGCCATGGCCTGGTGCCACGTGTGCAGGAATGCGAGCAGGCCCTCCGGTGGCCTGATCCAGAGGTCGGCCGCGGTCTTGCGCGCCTGCGGGCGCACCAGCACGCTCAGCCCGCGGCCTACGAGCGCGTTGAATGCGTCCTCGTCGGTGAGGTCGTCGCCGAGGTAGGCGACCGGGGTGTCGGCTGCCGTCTCGGCGAGAATCGCCCTGATGACATCGCCCTTGTCGAGCCCGGGGGCGCGAAGCTCCATGCCGCCGTCGAAGTCGTGCAGCTCCAGCACGCCCTCGAGCGCTTCGTGGTTAAAACCCTTGCTGACGATGTCGCGAATCCTCGCGATCTGGGCCGCACCGGCGCCGCGCCAGTGAAAGGCGAGCGATCCCGGCTTCGCCTCGCTGCGGCCGCCGGCCGTTTGGACCGCCGGCGTCCAGGCGTCTGCGATGGTCAGGCCGCGCACCGCAAATTCGTCGATCGGCGCGACTTCGTAGCGGCCATCGGGGAGCAGACGTTCGCGGCCGTGCGAACCCCATATCTCCGGCTTGGCGCGAGTGCCGAGCTCGGGCGGGCAGTCCCGGAGATAGCGGCCGGTGACGACCACGAGCCGGGTACGGCCGTTCTCCATGATTGCATCGAGTGCGTCGGCGATGCCGGGGTAGGGCCGCGCAGCCGCCACATCGGTGCAGAACGGCGCCAGTGTGCCGTCGAAGTCGAGGAGCAGCACGCCATATCGCGCCTCGGTGAGCGCGCGGGCGAACCTGGCCCAGGCGCCCGGCTCACCCAGCTCCAGCATGGCGTTCGCGTCCACCCGTCAGACCAGCTCGATCCGGTCGGTCATCCGCCCGACCAGCGCCACGATCAGCGTGAGGTATTCGCGGAGCTGGCGCGTGTTGAGGAAATGCTGCCGGACATGCTCCCGGCCCATGGCGCCCATGCGCATGCGTTGCTCACGGGCATGCAGCAGGTGGCGCAGTCTCAGCGCCGCGCCCTCCGGAGAGCTGACGAGAAAGCCCGTCTGGTGATTGACCACCTGCAGGCGGATGCCGCCGGTGTCCCCGCCGATTACCGGCTTGCTTTTCCACAGGGCCTCGGTGACGGTCAGGCCGAAACCCTCTTTCAGCGACTTCTGCAGCACCACGTCTGCCGCCCGCTGCAGGGCGTTGATGACGCGATTGGCGTCGGCAGGCAGCAGCAGCACGTGCACATCCGGATCCCCGTTGGCGGCGGCGTGCACCTCCCGCAGGACCGCCTCGCCTTCCGGATCGTCGGCGGCGCCGCCGCCGGCGAGCACGAGCTGCAGCCCGGGCACGAACGGCCGCGTCAGCCGGAACGCCTCGACGACACCGACCGGGTCCTTGAACCGGTCGTAGCGGGAGACCTGCAGCAACAGCGGCCGGCTGCGATCGATGCCAAAGCGTTCACAGACTGCATCGATCTCGCTGTCCGCCAGTTCGACGTTCTTCTCGGACAGCGGGTCGATGCTCGGCGGGATCAGGTACACCGGGTGCGGCAGGTGCTGGACGAAATCAGCGAGCGAGAACACGCTGGCGTCGTAATCGGCCACCAGCGGGCGCAGGTAGCGCCACACCGGCCGGTGCGGATGGCTGACGTCGATGTGACAGCGCCAGATCCATTTGCCCTTGCGTTTCGGCATGTGGCGGAGCATGGCGGCGGGCTGGGGGTCATGGATGATGACGACGTCGGCCTGTTCGAGATCAGGGCGCAGTCGCATCGCGTTGATTTCATTGACACGCTCGTATTCGCGCAGCAGCTTGTCGCCGACCGCGACGTTCTGGCCCTGCAGGGCGTTGTGGAAGAGCTTCGTGCATTCGTAGAACTCGGGCGATCCCTCGATGACCTCCCAGCGGGCATCGATCCCGAGTTCGCTCATGAGCGGGATGAGCTTCTCGAGAATTTCGGCGACACCGCCGCCGCGCCGCGTCGAGTTGACGTGCACGACCTGCATGCCACGCAGGGGCTTGGCGAGGAGCTGCAGCTGGCGCACGACATCGGCGCCGGCCACCGCCGCGTACTGTTGCAGGAGCGGGCTGTTCATTTCGCCCCACCGCCGCGGAGGAACGCGCCCACTGTTGCGCCGAGTTCCTCGCGCAGCTCCGCCAGCGTGGAGAAATAGGGGTCGACCGCCGCGAGCTGATCGAGAAGCGGCTGGTAACCAGCCCCGAATTGCCCGAGCCAGGTGCGGAAGTCGTCGGTGCGCACCGGTTCCCGCCAGCGCGCGTCGATGACGTGGTAATAGAGACTGCCGAGCGACATCGACGGGATCGCTGTCGCCAGGGCGGCTGGCTCATGAATGCGCACGCCGGTGTCGAAGACGACTGTCTGGCAGCGACGGAAGTGAAACTGACGGTCACGACGCGAGAACTGCACGTCGGTTTCGTCGAGGCGGACCTCGATCGCGTCGAGCAATTCCTGGCGCAGTTCCTCGAGGTCCGTGAAATCGGCCGGATCGATGATCGCCAGTCGCTCGGACAGCGTCTCGTCGTGCAGGCAATGGCGGATCCACGCGGCGAAATCGTTGTGGAATTCCGTGTCGTCGAGGCGTGGCCGCAGCAACCGGCCCCAGAAGTGGTAGTAAATGCTTTCCTTGGGGACATCGAGCAGCCCGTCGCGCAGTTCCCGCAGGGTCTGGGCGCGCCGTCCGGTGGCGATGGCCACGAGCGCGCAGTCGCGCACCTCGAAGGGGTGAGTGCCCGGGCTCAC
>JAKLLP010000014.1:9715-15408 GCA_023150055.1 Gammaproteobacteria bacterium
GGTGGTGTTGGCGGGGGCCCCGGGCCCGCGCCGCCGCGTAGCGCTCGCTCGCCGCTTTCCAGTCCACGCAGCGCAGCCAGGCATCGAGATACGCCGCGCGATCGCCGCGATAGTCGATGTAGTAGGCGTGTTCCCATACGTCGCAGACGAGCAGTGGCCACCAGCCCTGCTCGTGCAGGCGCAGGCCGGCGTTCGGCGTGGAGATGATGTCGAGCGTGCCGACGCCGGTCGCCACCAGCCAGGTCCAGCCGCTGCCGAACTGGCCGAGGGCCTCTTGCCGGAATCGTCGCGCGAGCGCCGCGCGTGTGCCGAAGCTCCGCTCGATGGCACGCATGAGTGCGGTATCCGGCCGGCCGGGCCGCGGGCCCATCGAGCGCCAGTAGAAGGTGTGGTTCCACAGCTGCGCCGCCGCGCTGGCCAGGGTTCCGGTCGAGGTGGCGATGATTTCCTCAAGGGATGCGCCCTCGCGGTCGCGATCGCCGCGGACGAGCCGGGCGACCGTTCGGAAATAGCCGGCGTGGTGGTGACCGTAGTGGTAGCGCACCGTCTCGGCGGAGATCCGCGGCGCGAGCGCATCCGCCGCGTACGGCAGCCGCGGCAACTCGAGCGCGAAGCGGGTAGACCTGCTGCGAGCGTTCATCCTCATGGAGGCTAGCCGGCCGCCGTCTGCCAACCCAGCCCATCGGCACGACTGCTGCTGTCGAAAAAATCGCAGCTGTGCCGATGGCCCATGGTCTGACACAATGCAGAATGTCACTGGCGGCGCATGGCCTGCAGGCAGGCAGCAGATGGCAGCACGCCCCAATTTCCATCACCTTTACCGCTTCTGGATCGTGGCCCAGGAGGGCAGCCTGGCGGCGGCAAGCCGCATCCTCGGGGTACGCCACTCGACGCTGAGTTCGCAGCTGGCCACGCTCGAAGCGGTGCTCGGCACGAAGCTCTTCCTGCGCCGCTCACGCGGCGTGCGCCTGACGCCCCAGGGCGAGGTGGTGGCCGGTTACTGCGACCAGATCTTCCGGCTCGGCTCGGAACTGCTGGAGGCCGTCTCGGGCCAGCGCGAGAGCCGCCTGCGGATCGGCATGCTGCCGGCCGTGCCGAGGGCGCTGTGTTACGCGGCGTTGCGTCCGGTGCTCGAGCCGCGGCGGAACGCGCGCATCGAAGTCACCGTGGCCGGGCTCGATGTCCTCTGCCGCGCCCTGATCGCCGGCGCCCTGCACGTCGTGATCACGGACCGGCTGCCGTCGCGCGCCACCGCCGGCCCGCTGCACCCGCACCTGATCGGCGAGACGAGAGTCGGGATCTACGGTACCGAACGTCTTGCCGAGCGCTATCGCAAAGGCTATCCGCGCTCGCTCGACGACGCGCCCATGCTGCTGCCATCGGCCGGAGGCGCGCTGCGCGAGGCGCTCGACTCCTGGTTTGCCGAGGAGGGTGTGCGCCCGCGCATCGCCGGCGAGTTCGACGATGCTCCGATGATGGCGGCCTTCGCCGCCCGCGGGCACGGCCTCGTCCCGGTCCGCCAGGCTATTGCCGAGGAGGCGCGGCGTTATTACGGGCTGGTTTCCATCGGCTCGGTGCCGGGCTTTGCCGAGCGGCTGTATGCCCTGACGCTCGGGCGGCGTGTCAGGCACCCCGGCATTCAGCGGCTGATCGATAGCGGCCGCGACCGATTGAGCGAGCGCTAGCCTCCATAATGAGGTGCCACTCGTGACCGTCCTTGTGGCGGTAGGTCTCCGCCGTCGGTCTTCGTGCCTGCCGCCGGTCTGTGGCTCGGGATGCCCGTTACAGCCTCAGCGTCACGCTGGCGGAACCTGCTGGTCGGGCAGGTTCCGTCGGGACGCTCCCTGCGGGCATACTCGAGTTCCGCCGCGCTCCTGCTGCGTGCGGCTCCACACGCCCGCCGGTGACCTGCCCGACCGGCGGGACTCCCCGATGCCGCGGGAGACAGGCCCTGGTCTTCATGCTGGCGCGGCTTGATGACGCAGCCGCCTGGCCGGTGGCTGTCCTGGTGCATAATCGCCGCCGCCCGCAGCTCACCAACCTAATGAACAAGCCATCCGTCATCGCTACCCTCAGGAAGTTCGCGCGCACCCGGGCGGGGCTGCCGGTCCTCATCGTGCTCGCGGCCGTGATCGCCGTCGGCTTGCTCAACGCGACCCGCCCGCGGTTGCAGCCGGTGCCGGTCACCGAGCGGGAGTGGACGGTGACGGCGGCCGTCGTCCGGCACGAGGCCGTGCAACCGCGGCTCGACCTGTTCGGCGAGGTGGTCCCCGGCCGGCGCAGCGAACTGCGGGCGCTGGTGGCGGGGCCGATTGCCCGGGTCGGAGCGAACTTCCGCGATGGTGGCCTGGTGCGCGAGGGCGAACCGTTGCTGCAGATCGATCCGTTCGATTACGAGACCGCGCTGGCCGACAACCGCTCCCGGCTCCGCGAAGCGGAGGTGCGGCTGGAGGTCGTAGAGCGTGACCTGAGCCGCGCGCGGGACCTCTACGCGCAGAAACTGGTAGCGCCGCAGTTCCTCGACAATGCCGAGCTGACGGTGAAACAGCAGGAAGCAATCGTCGAGCAGCATCGGATCGCCGTGCGCCGCGCCGAGCGGGACCTCGCCGATACGAGTCTCCGCGCGCCCTATGCGGGTGTCGTCGGCAACGTCAATGCCGATCTCGGCAAGCAGTTGTCGCTCAATGACAAGGTGGCCGACCTCACCGATATCGACCGGCTGGAGGTGCGGTTTTCGCTTTCCAATGCCGAATACGGTCGCCTGCTGGCATCCGGTGAACCCGTCGTCGGCCGTCCCGTCGAGGTCATCTGGGAGGTTGGTGCGGGGCGCATCGAGTACCGGGGCACGATCGCCCGGGTGGGCGCCGAGATCGCCGCCACCACCGGCGGTGTCGACGTCTACGCCGTTCTCGACGCCGGCAGCACCGGCAGCACGCTGCGACCCGGGGCCTTCGTGCGCGTGGGTGTCGCCGACCGGCGCTACGAGGACGTCCTGCGCGCGCCGGAAAGTGCGCTCTACGATCGGGACGTGGTGTACGTGATCAACGGCGAGGACCGTCTCGAGGAACGCTCGGTGCGGGTGGTTGGCTACGTGGGCAGCGACATGATCTTCGAGAGTGCCGGCGCGCCGGCACTCGTCGATGGCGACCGGATCGTGACGACACAGCTGCGCGAGATCGGTGCCGGCATGAAGGTGCGGGTGCAGTGACGCGATGGAAAGCCGCGGCGTCATAGCCTTCTTCGCCGGCCATCGCGTGGCCGCCAACCTGCTGATGATCAGCATGATCCTGTTCGGGCTGTGGGGCGCAACCCAGCTCAACCGCCAGGTGCTGCCCGATATCGACCTGAACATCGTCAACGTCACGGTGCGCTGGCCGGGGGCGAGTCCCGAGGACGTCGAGGCCAACATCGTCGAGGCGATCGAGCCGGAGGTGCGTTTTCTCGAGGACGTCAAGCGGGTGCGCGCGCTCGCCTTCGAGGGACGCGCCGAGCTGACCCTCGAATTCAAGGAAAGCATGGACATGTCGAAGGCGCTCGCCGATGTGCAGTCGGCGATCGCGCGCATCACCACGTTTCCGCAGGACATCGAGCGTCCGGTGATCAGCCAGTTCCTGCAGACCGACCTGATCTGCCGTATCCAGATCAACGGGCCTTTCCAGGAACGAGCGCTGAAAGCCATTGCCAGGGACATCCGCGACGACCTCCTGCGGCTCGGCATACCGCGGATCACGATGGTCGGGGCGCGGGATTCGGAGATCTGGGTAGAGCTCGGCGACGACACCTTGCGCTCGCTCGATCTCGGGCTCGCCGACATCGCAGCGCGCATCGACCAGGCGAGTCTCGACCTGCCGGCCGGCAGCATCGAGAGCGGGGGCGTGTCCCAGCAGCTGCGCAGCGAGGCCCTTGCACGCTCCGTCCCGGCTCTTGCCGAGATCGAGATCGTCTCCCGCGCCAGCGGGGAGAAGCTGCGCCTGCGGGACGTCGCGAAGATCACCGAGACCTTCGAGGAAGGAACCGTGTCGCAGCTCGAGCGTGAGCACACGTCGATCGGGCTGGTGCTGGGGCGTACGCGCGGTTTCGATTCGCTCGAGGCGCAGCAACTGGTCAGCGATTACATCGAGCGCATGCGCCCGGTCTGGCCCGCGAGCCTGCGGGTCGACATGTACGACGTCTTCGCCAACGAGGCGACCCAGCGGGTGCGCATGCTGGTCACCAACGGGATCCAGGGGATGGCGCTGGTGGTGCTGGCGCTGTTCGTGTTCCTCAACGGTCGCGTCGCCATCTGGGTGGCATCGGGCATTCCCGTTTCCATCGTGGCCACGCTCGGCGTGATGGCCGTGCTCGGCATGACGCTCGACATGATCAGCATGTTCGCCATGATCATGGCGCTCGGCATGCTGGCCGACGATGCGATCGTCGTCGGCGAGCACACCGAGGCGCTCTATCGCAGCGGCGTTTCGGCGCGGGATGCGCCGGTCCGGGCCGCCCAGGCGATGTTCTTCCCCGTGCTCGCCGCCGCAGGCACCACGCTGGCCGCGTTCTTTCCCATCCTCAACCTCACCGGCAATATCGGCCAGATCATCGGCGCCCTGCCGATCGTGATGATCGTCGCTCTGACCGCGAGCCTCGTGGAGTGCTTCCTGGTGCTGCCGATGCACCTGCGCCATGCCCTCGAACGCATGGATCGGGCGGCCGCCTCGGGCCGCGCGCGGCCGGCGTTCCTGCAGGCCTTCGACCGCTTCCACGACCGGTTCGACCACTTTCGCGACACCCGCGTGCGCAGTGCCATCGGCTTCTGCTTCGAGCGCCGCTACAGCACGCTGCTTGCCGCGCTGTGCATGATCTGGCTCTCGCTCACGCTCATGCGGACCGGCTGGGTCGGCTTCGAGTTCTTCGCCCAGCCCGAAACGGACATGATCTACGGCAATTTTGCGCTGTCGCCGGGCGCGCCCCGGGAGCGGACGGAGGACATGGTCCGGGAACTCGAACGGGCGGCTTACGAGACCGAGCGCAGGCTGACCGACGGGAAGGGCGGCCTCATCCGCTACGGCGTCGGTACCGTCGGCACCACCGAGAACCGCCAGGGCGAGACGCCCAGCACCGGCGATCACATCGGCGCCTACACGGTGGAGCTGATCTCCGGCGACGAGCGCGAGGTGCGCACGCACCAGTTCATCGACGCCTGGAGTGCGGAGGTGCAGCCGGTGGCGGGAGTGGAACGGGTCACCATCATCGAGCGCAGCGCGGGAGGACCGCCCGGCCGGGACCTCGATGTACGCCTCTCCGGGGCGCCGCTGGAGCAGATGAAGGCGGCGGCGCTCGCGATCCAGGAGCAGCTTCGCTCGATCCCGGGACTGACCGGCATCGAGGACAACCTGCCCTTTGGCAAGCAGGAACTCGTCATGGAGTTGACCGACACCGGCCGGGCGATGGGCTTCACGACGCTAGCGGTCGCGCGCGAGGTGCGTAACGCCTTCGAGGGCGCCGTCGCCAAGCGTTTCGCGCGCGAGCAGGAAGAGATCATCGTGCGGGTCAAGCTCGCCGAGTCCACCCGCGTGCGCGACACCATCCGCGACCTCTACCTGCGCGCCCCCGATGGCGCCGAGGTGCCGCTGACCGAGGTGGTGACGCTCACCCGCCGCGTGGGCTTCGCGCAGATCCGGCGCGAGGATGGCGTCCGGCAGGTGGCCGTG
>JAKLLP010000150.1 GCA_023150055.1 Gammaproteobacteria bacterium
AGACACAACGGGCGGGCAGCACCCATCTCGGCCCGCAACGAGCCCAGTGAATCGACCGTGTAGGACGGCCCCGGCCGGCGCAGTTCACGCTCATCGACGATCAGCCGCGACTCACCCGCCGTCGCTGCCTGAAGCATCGCGAGCCTCAGTTCCACGGCTGCGACCGGTGCGGGGCGATGCGGCGGACGGGCGCTCAACATGAGGCGCACAGACTCCAGCCCGCAGGCCTCCAGCACCTCGAGCGCGGTCCGCAGATGCCCGAAGTGCACCGGGTCGAAGGTTCCACCGAGGATCCCGATCCCCGCCTGGCCGCTGGCATGGGCCGCGTCGCGACTCATGCGGTCTCGGCAGCCATAGTCGTCGCACCGCTGAGGTCGAGCGCGACCTCGAAAAGCGCCTTCCAGGCCTCTCCCCGACGTGCGCCCTTGAGAATCTGCTCGGCCGTTGCCACGCGCCTCACCAGCCGGGCAGCATCGGCTTCGCTACGGCCACGGACGGCATGCCGGAACAGTTCCATGCGGCTGCGCCAGACTTTCGCTTCGTTCATGGCCGCATCGATACTGCGGCCCGCGCCGATCCGGCCGATCACATCGGTCAGCGTCATGATTTCCCGCGTCAGGATCCACAGGACCAGCACCTCCGGCTCGCCCTCGCGCTGCAAGCCATGCAGCACCCGAAGCGTCCTGCCGACGTCACGCGCCAGCGCGGCATCGCCGAGTTGGAACATGTCGAACCGCGCCCCGTCGCTGACGGCATCGCGCACTGCCTCGATGTCAATCTCCCTGCCATCACCGAGTAGTGCCAGCTTATCGATCTCCTGCTTTGCCGCCAGCAGGTTACCCTCGACCCTCGCGGCGAGGAGATCGAGCGCTGCGTCGGTGGCTCGCAATCCGAACCGTTTCAATCGGCTGCGCAACCATCCTGGCAACTCGGCACGCCGCGGCGGTCTCAGCTCCACCCACTCGGCGCCTTGTGCGAGGGCCATCGCCCACTTCGATTTCGCGGAACTCGCCTCGAGCGCAGGCAGCACGACGACCACTACGTTGTCGGTAGCCCCGCGGGTTGCCAGCGTGGTGAGAAAACGGCCGCCGGCATCACCCGGTTTCCCGGTCGGGAGCCGCAGTTCGATCAGGCGCCGACTGGAGAACAGCGATCCCGTCTGCAGGGCCATGTCGAAAGCGTCCCAGTCGAAATATCGCTCGGCGATGTGCAGTTCGCGTTCGCTGCAGCCGGCCTCACGCGCCCGCTCACGGATGAGCTCCAGTGCTTCGTCGGCGAGCAGCGGCTCGTCGCCGCACAGCACGTAGACCGGCGCGAGCCCCTTGCCGAGGCGCGCCACCAGGGTATCGGCGTTGATTTTCATGGACACGACGGCGTCAGGTGCAGCACCGCAGAGGAGCGCAACACCGGCGGGCAGCTCAGTCCGGCAGCTTCTTCAGGTCGATGCACTCGTCTTCCAGCAGGACGGGGATACCATCGCGCACCGGGTATGCAAGTCGTCCATCACGCGTGACCAGCGCCTCGGAGAGCGCGGCAGAGACGTCTTTTTCGCCGTGATTGCGGACACCGCCGGCCACGATTGCCGCATTCAGGCGGCCCAGGCGACCGGCATCCATGATCTCGAGGGGAAGTTGCGTGACCGGACAGCAGATTATGTCGAGCAGGCGCTTATCCATCGTGGCTGTGCCGCCCTCCCGGATCGCTTCTATGTGTGGCGGCCGACATCGATTTCGACTATAGCACAGGCATGTTCAGCGCTTCCGCGGGCGACGCGGCGCAGCGCGCGGAGGCTCCGGTACCGGGTCATAGCCGCCCGCGCAGAACGGATGGCACCGGGCGATGCGCCGCAGACCGAGCCACCCCCCGCGGAGCAAACCGAAACGGCCGATGGCCTCGGCCATGTATGCCGAACAGGTCGGCAGATAGCGGCAGCGATTGCCGATCACGGGCGAGATGGCGAGCTGGTAGCCGCGGATCGCGCGCAGCGCGACGCGCGCGGCAAGGCCGGGCCGTTGATGCCGCTGAGCGGGATCCCGGGCGGTCACGACACGGCGGGCACCGCCGCGGCCGCGTCGCGGATGGCCCGGATCATCGCGCGCAGGCCATTGCTGCGAGTCGGTGAAAGATGCTCATCGAGCCCGATGGCCGCGATGAAGGTGGGCGGTGTATCGACGATTTCCATGGCACGCCGCCCGTTGTATACCCGCATGAGCAGCGCAATCAGCCCGGAGACGATGGCCGAGTCGCTTACCGCCTGGAACTGCAGCCGATCGCCGTGCGGCTCGGTCCTGAGCCACACCTGTGACTGGCAGCCGTGCAGGCGGTACTGCTCGGTGCGCCACTCCTCCGGGAACGCTGGCAGCTGCTTGCCGAGGTCGATGAGGTATTGGTAACGATCCATCCAGTTGTCGAGGAACTGGAACTCCTCGATCAATTCGCGCTCGGCCTGTTCGATTTCCGTCATGGTTGGCCCGGAATTCAACCGACACGACGCCAGCGCGTGCCTTCGGGGCCATCCTCGATGATGATCCCGGCCTGTGTCAGCTGGGTGCGGATCTGGTCCGCGACGGCGAAATCACGCCGTTCCCGTGCCTCCCGCCGTGCGGTCAGGAGATTCTCGACGTCCTCGTTGCTCAGTGAGGTGGCCGTTTCGGCGGTGAACCACGCCTCCGGATCCGTCTCCAGCAGGCCCAGGTGACCGGCACTCGCACGCAGCCGCGCGGCGAGTGTCACCCGCTCCACGGGGTCTTCGCTGCGGTTGACCTCCCGCGCCAGGTCGAACAGGGCGGCCAGCGCCCGCGGCGTATTGAGATCATCCTCGAGAGCCGTCAGGAATACCGCATCCGGTTCGGCGGATTGCCAGGCATTTTCCCAGCCCGGCACATCGCGCAGCGTTCCGTAGAGCCGATCGAGCTTGCGGCGTGCCTCGACCAGCACCTCCTCCGTCCAGTCGAGCGGCTGACGATAATGGGCCGAGAGCAGGGCGAGTCGGATCGCCTCCCCGGGGGCCTTTTCCAGCAGGTCGCGCACCAGCACGATATTGCCGACCGACTTCGACATCTTGGCATGATCGACGTTCACGAAGCCATTGTGGACCCAGTGCCGGCAGAACGTCGCACCGTGGTGCGCGCAGGTGCTCTGCGCGATCTCGTTTTCGTGGTGAGGAAAAATGAGATCGTTGCCGCCGCCGTGGATGTCGATGGTCGTGCCCAGGTGGCGTGCCGACATCGCCGAGCACTCGATGTGCCAGCCGGGCCTGCCCCGTCCCCATGGGCTCTCCCAGCCCGGCAGATCGGCGTCAGAAGGCTTCCAGAGCACGAAGTCGCCCGGGTCTTCCTTGTACGGCGCCACGTCGACGCGGGCGCCGGCGATGAGTTCTCGCTGATCCCGTCGCGAGAGGCGGCCGTAGGCGGGAAACGACTTCACCCGGAACAGTACGTGGCCGGCTGCCGAATAGGCGTGATCCGTGGCCATCAGCTCCCTGATCATCGCGATCATGTCGCCGATATGTTCGGTAGCCCGGGGCTCGATGTCGGGGGGCAGCACACCGAGCGCACGCATGTCCTCGTGGTAGGCGGCAGCAAACCGCGCGGCGATGGCGCCAATCGAGACCCCCTGCTCGCGTGCGGCCTTGTTGATCTTGTCGTCGACGTCGGTGATGTTGCGGGCGTACACGAGCCGGTAACGCTGCCGCAGCAGGCGGGAAAGTACGTCGAAGACCACCGCCGGCCGGGCATTGCCGATGTGCGGATAGCTGTAGACCGTCGGCCCGCAGACGTACATGGTCGTACGCTGCGGGTCAGCCGGGGCGAATTCTTCCTTGCTGCGGGTCAGTGTGTTGTAGAGCTCGATCGGCATGACGCGGGCACACGGCAGGGGGCCGTTATAATAAACTCTCGACGACGGGCGCGGGCCATGACCGACGGCTTCCGTCGAGTGATCGCAGGGGCATGCACGACAACGGCCCGGGGAGATGAGCCAGGTGGATCCAGGACAGATTTTCGGCGCAAGACGCAGTGTCGAACAGGTCGAGGAAGGCCGGGAACTCGCGCCGAAGTTCGACGAGCACGGGCTCATACCGTCCGTCACCACCGACCATGCCACGGGCGAACTCCTGATGGTCGGGTACATGAACGCGGAGGCCCTGGCGAGAACCATCGAGACCGGTGAGGCCCACTACTACAGCCGCAGCCGCCAGGCCATCTGGCACAAGGGTGCAACGAGCGGCCTGGTGCAGACGGTCAAGGAACTGCTCATCGATGACGACCAGGACTGCGTGTGGCTGCGGGTCGATGTTGCCGGAGGCGCAAGCTGTCATGTCGGCTACCGCTCCTGCTTCTATCGGGCCATTCCGACCGGCGCGGCCGCGAAGGCGGCGAAAGGCCCGCTGACGCTGAAGTTCACCGAAACCCGCAAGGTTTTCGACCCGAAGGACGTGTACGGCGACGCACCCAATCCGACCAGGCTCTGAGCCCCCTGTGCCCTACTCCAGTGAGGTCAGGCGTCGGTTCACCAGGCCCACCAGGTCGTCGGCCAGCGCCTGGCGGATAACGTCTGATTCGGCAGCCTTACCCAGGACGAGCGTCTCGTCGTAGGTGTAGTCGCGGTTGAGCGCGAGCTGCTGCGACGGCAGCGCCTCGCTGCCACCGATCTCGAGCGAGTAACGGACGATGTAATAGACATCGAACTCGACCGGCGTGTTGCGCGCCGTGACCGAGAGCACGCGCTCGCCTGATTGGTCCTGGTGGATACGCAGCACGGCACTGGCCTCCGTCGGCACCGCCGTCACGCGCACGCCACCCTGACGCAGGCTGTCCTTGAGCTTGCGGTAAAACGGCGTGTAGCGGTCGCCGGCATCGATGTAGGTCACCGCCATCGAAGGTGGGTAGCGAGCGTTACCGGCAAGGTGAAACCCGCAGGCGGCGGGCAGCAGGCTCACCGCCACCATCGCGGCCGCTGCAAAAAGCCGCCGCTTGCTCAGACGAGAGGAACGCATGGGGCCATTCTCGCACCGGCCGCAGCGCCGGGAAACAGCCCCGGACAGAAGGCGCTACCGCCCAAGGCTATTGCCGCCCGGTCTTGCCATCGCTCAGACTGGGGCCTGTCGGGAAACAAGGCACATCGCTCTCCGGAAAAGCCACCTGGCCGTGAGGGGATCAACAATGCCCACATTGATACTGATATCCGTCGCATTCATCACGCTCGCCCTGGTTCTGTACACGGTTGCCGTCTGGAGAAGCTGGCGAGCCAGGACGCTCGTGCCCGCCACTATCGTCATCTTCTGGTGCGCGCTCGCAGCGGATACCCTGGCAACACGAATGATGGCCATGCGTGCCGAAACCATCCGCTGGGATCTCCACACCATCAGCGGCTACGGCGCGCTCGCGCTCATGGCATTGCTGACCGTGTACGGGACAGCAGCGCTCGTGCAACGCCGGCAGAACTGGCTCACGGCCTTCCCGAAGTATGCGCTGCCCATCTGGGTGATCTGGGTAATTTCCTGGATCACCGGCGTGGTGCTTGGGATTCAGCGGGTGAGTGGAGGCGCCTGAGACGCGCCGCCTCTCAAACGACCACGTTGACCAGCTTGCCCGGCACGACGATCACCCTGCGCACGGGCTTGCCGGCGACGTGACGGCTGACGTTCTCGTCGGCCAGCGCCGCAGCCTTCACCGTCGCCTCGTCGGCACCCGTGGGCACGGTGATGCGGCCGCGAAGCTTGCCGTTGACCTGGATGACGACGTCCATCGTTTCCGCAGCGAGGGCGGTCGCGTCGCTGTCCGGCCAGCGCTCGTCGACCACGGCCCGCG
>JAKLLP010000151.1 GCA_023150055.1 Gammaproteobacteria bacterium
TGGCCGCCGTGCGCAGCGGGGGCATCCAGCGTGTCGAGTACTCGTCGGCCCGGCATGGCAGCCGACGCCATTTCGAGGCCCGCCTGGGGGCGATCCGCACCGGCGGCACCCTGCTCGTGCTGCGCGACGTGACCGAACTGAAGGATGCGGAGCTCGCCCTCCGCGAGAGCGAGGCCCGCTGGCAGTTTGCGCTCGATGGCGCCGGCGACGGGGTGTGGGACTGGAGCAGCGCCACGGGCCGGGTGTTCCGCTCGAAGCGCTGGCTGACGATGCTGGGCTTCGAGCCCGGCGAGCTGCCGGAGGACGTCGACGCGTGGGCGTCCCGCGTCCATCCGGAAGACCTCCCGGGGGCGCTGGCCGCCGAGGACGAACACCTGCGCGGCGTGTCGCCGAGCTATGTGCGGGAGCTGCGGATGCGTTGCAAGGATGGGCGCTACAAGTGGATCCTGGCGCGGGGCCTGGTGGTCGAGCGCGACGCCGACGGCAATCCCCTGCGGATGATCGGCACCCAGACCGACATCGACGAGGCCAAGGCCCGCGAGGCCCAGATCCTCGACCACAACCTCAACCTGGCGACCCTCGTCGAAGCCCGCACCCACGACCTGCTGATGGCCAAGGAGGCGGCAGAGGCGGCCAACGAGGCCAAGTCGGTGTTCCTGGCCAACATGTCCCACGAACTGCGCACGCCGATGCACGGGGTGCTCAGCTATGCCCGGCTCGGCGAGTCGCGGGTGGCCACCGCCGGCCATGAAAAGCTGCGGGGCTACTTCCAGCGCATCCTCGTCAGCGGCGACCGGCTGATGCTGCTCCTCAACGATCTTCTTGACCTGTCGAAATGCGAAGCCGGGCGGATGGTGCTTAACATGGGCGTGGTGCCGGTGAAGGCGCTCGTCCGCGAGGTCCTCGGCGAGTTCGATGTCCTGCTCCAGTCCCGCCGGCAGCGGATCGAGTTCCGCATGGAGACCACCGTCTCGGCGTGCGTCGGGGACGGCGAGCGCCTCGGCCAGGTGGTGCGCAACCTGCTTGCCAATGCGGTGAAGTTCACCCCGGAGGGCAAGACGATCCATGTGCGCATCGCCGATGGCGTGACGGGCAGCGGGGGCGCAGCCCTGAGGCTGGTTGTATCTGATGAAGGGGTGGGAATCCCGCCCGACGAGCTGCAGTGCGTGTTCGACAAGTTCGTGCAGAGCTCCCGGACACGCACCGGCGCCGGTGGAACCGGCCTCGGGCTGGCGATCTGCCGCGAGATCGTCGAGGCCCACGGAGGCCGTATCGAGGCCTGCAACAACCCGGCTGGCGGCGCCGAATTTACCGTGACATTACCCCTGGGCACATTGCCGGAGCACGGGCTCGCGATGCCCCAGGAAGAGGGAGAGGTTCAATGACCCAGGCAAGAATCCTCGTCGTGGACGACGAGCCGTTCAATCTCGACATCGTTTCCGAATATCTGGACGAGATGGATTTCGATCTGGTGATGGTCGAGTCCGGGGAGGCCGCATGGTATGCGCTCTGCGACACCGCGCGGCCGTTCGATCTCGTCCTGCTCGACCGCATGATGCCGGGCATGGACGGCATCATGCTGCTCAAGCGGATGAAGGCCGACGAGCGTCTCGCCGGCATCCCGGTGATCATGCAGACCGCGGCGACCTCGCCGGAGCAGATCCGCGAAGGCCTCGCCGCCGGGGCCTTCTACTACCTGACCAAGCCCTTCGAGGGCGAGGCCCTGCTCACCATCATCCGCTCGGCCCTCGACGACATGCGTGTGCGCCGGGAGCTCACCGCCAACCTTGCCGACCACGCCCACGCGCTGGCCTGCCTCGGCGAGGGCGAGTTCGTCGTGCGCAGCCTCGACGACGCCCGCCGGCTGGCGTCCTTCGTCGCGCTGCTCGGGCCCCAGCCGGAGACGCTCGCGATGGGGCTCTCGGAGCTGCTGGTGAACGGCGTCGAGCATGGCAATCTGGGCATCGACTTCGCCGAGAAGAGCCGCCTGCGCGAGAGCGATTGCTGGGAAGACGAGATCCGCCGCCGCCTGACCCTGCCCGAGTTCAAGGACCGGGCGGTGCGCATGCGGGTACGCAAGGACCCGACCCGCTGGGTCTTCGAGATCTCCGACGACGGGGAGGGCTTCGACTGGCGGCGCTTCCTCGACTTCGATCCGGAGCGCGCCTTTGCGCCCAACGGGCGCGGCATCGCCCTGTCACGCCAGCTGTCGTTTTCGAGCCTCACCTACATCCCGCCGGGCAACCGGGTGGTGGTGACGGTGCCGCGCGAGCAGACATCCGAATGAGTCATCCGTTGGCGCTGACGACATCCGGCCCTGGGCCCGTCATGTTCGTTCCGCCGGCCAAGTCAGAGAACATCGATGCTTGAAAACACGCTCCGGGTGCTCGTCGCCGACGACATTGCATCCAACCGAACCATCGTGGGTGCCTTCCTGGCCCACCTCAATTGCACGCCGCTGTATGCGGCGGACGGCCAGGAGGCGGTGGATATCTTCCGCCGCGAGTCGCCCGACGTCGTGCTGATGGACCTCATGATGCCGCGCATGGACGGCTTCGAGGCGATCAGGCAGATCCGTGCGATGGAGGACGAGCGCTGGGTGCCGATCATCATCGTCTCGGCCCTCAGCGGCGAGGGCGACATCGTCCAGGGGCTGGAGATCGGTGCCGACGATTACCTCGCCAAGCCGCTGTCCTTCCCGGTGTTCGCCGCACGCTTCAAGGCCCTGCGCCGCCTGCTCGACATGCAGCGACGCCTGTCGGGCTCCCTCGAGCAGGTGCGCGCGGTGGCCAACGGCGTGATCGACGGCATCATCTCGGCCGAGGAGGACGGCACCATCCTGTCGGTGAACCGCTCGGCCTGCCGCATCTTCGGCTACACCGCCGCCGAGATGGTCGGCCGCAACCTCCGCATCCTGATGCCCGAGCCGCACCGCAGCGCCCATGACGACTATCTCACCCGCTACGTCGAGTCCGGCGAGAAGCGTGTCGTGGGGCAGATCGTCGAGGTGAGCGGCGTGCGCAAGGACGGCAGCGTGTTTCCCCTCGAGCTGGGCGTCTCCGACATCTGCCTGCCCAACCGTCGCATGTTCATCGGCGTCGTGCGCGACGTCTCGGAGGCCCGCCGGATCCAGCGCCAGCTGGCCGAGGATGCGGCCCGCCTGCAGCAGTACCACGACGAATCCGTGCGCGAGCAGGAGCTCGCGATGGCGATCATGGAGCGCCAGGTCCGCAGCGACTGGCTGCGTGACAGCGCCGTCGAGTACGCCGTGATGCCGGCCCGCAACTTCTCCGGCGACGTGGTGGCGGTGGCCCGCTCGCCGGGCGATGCACTGTATGCCATGCTTGCCGACGCCACCGGCCACGGCCTGGCGGCGGCGATCAGCGTGCTGCCGGTGCTCGGGGCTTTCTATCGCGGCGCTGCGGCCAACCTCCCGGTGTCTGCCCTCGCGGCGGACCTCAATTCGATGCTCTGCGGCCTGTTGCCGCCGGGGCGCTTCGTGGCGGCTGCGCTGGTGCGCCTGGAGGTTGGCAGCAAGCGCGGGCAGATCTGGGTCGGCGGGGTGCCGGACGTGCTCCGCGTGGACGACGAAGGGCGCGTCGTGCAGCGTTTCGTGTCGTCACAGCTGCCCCTCGGCATCCTGCCGTCGTCGGAGATCGTGCCCCGCCACGAGGAGCTCACCTGGGATGCCCCGTGCCAGATCATGTTGTGTTCCGACGGGCTCACCGAGGCCGAGAACGCCAGCGGCGAGCCCTTCGGCCGGGCGGGTCTGGAGCAGGCCCTGCGGGGCAGCCCCCGGGGCGGACGGGTGAATTGCCTGCGTCAGGCGCTCACCCGGCACCTCGGGCGCCAGCCCGCCGGGGACGACGTGTCGGTGCTGGTCCTCGACTGCGCGCCGAAGGACGCCCGCGGGGGCTAGCTTCCTGTCGCGGGTGCGTGCTCGTCCAGGGGCTCGTGCTCGCGGGTTTTTCCTTACGGTTCAGGCGCTTGAAGATCGGTGGCCTGTTTTCCTCGCGCTCGGGCGATAATGCGCTTTCAGGCATTCTGCTGGAGGGTGTGCGCATTGTCGGCACGCCCCCGGCTTTGTTTTTTTGGCCAGAGGGTCTTGGGTACGGAGGGGGGCAAGTGGGGCTCTGGCGGATGGCGACGGAAACTCATGTAGGGCAGGTGCGGGGGCGTAACGAGGACTGCGTCTTTTGTGACGAGGCGCTCGGGATTGCCATCGTGGCCGACGGCATGGGTGGGCACGCAGGTGGCCACGTGGCTGCACGCCTGGCGGTCGACGCCTGGGTTGCACACCTCCGGGCCCGTGTGGCAGAGGGCGAGATCCGCGAACGCGACGTGCAGGTCGCGGTGGCCGAGGCCAACAGGGCGGTGTTCTCGATGGCGTCCAGCGATCCGGGCCTGCGCAGCATGGGGACGACGCTGGTGGCGGTCTGCCTCCGGGCGGACGGCACGCTGCTGACCTGCCACGTAGGAGATTCGCGGATCTACCGCTGGCGGGACGAGGTGCTGACTTGCCTGACCCGTGATCACAGCGTATTGCGGGAGCAATGCGACGCGGGCATGATTAGCTCCCCGTCCCGGGCGGGGGCGGCCCTGCGTGGCCTGCTCACGCGGGCGGTGGGGGTGGCCGCGACGGTTGTTCCGGACCTGACCGTTTCCGGGATCCACGAGGGGGATGTTTACCTCTTGTGCTCGGACGGTCTCACGGAGATGCTGCCGGACGCCGAGATCGCCGAAGTGCTCGGAGCGCTTGGGGCAAACCCCCGGCTGGCGGCCGAACATCTGGTTGATCTGGCCAATGATCGGGGCGGCGTGGATAATATCTCGGTTGTCATCGTGTCGTCCTGCACCTCGGGGCGGCTTGGCGCTGAGCTTGGTTAAGGCTGGTTTCAGATAGGAATTGCGATGCCCAGGTTGATTTTGAGCATGGACGGTTTGGTGCTTAAGGAGATGGTTCTCGAAAAAGAGCGTACGACCATCGGGCGCAAGCCGCACAACGATATCCAGATCGACAATCTGGCTATCAGTGGTGACCATGCGGCGATCGTCACGATTCTGAACGACGCCTTCCTCGAGGACATGAACAGCACGAACGGCACCTATGTAAACGGGCAACCGGTCAAGAAGCATGTCCTGCAGAGCAACGACGTCATCGAGCTGGGCAAGTATCGCCTGAAGTACATCGCCGACGGTGGCGCGCCGGTTGCCGCCGACCAGGACGTGTCCTTCTCCCAGGTGTCCGACACCGACAGCGGGCGCCAGGCTGCCCCGGCCCCGGAGGCGCCGCCTGCCGCGCCGCCGGCCGGTGCGGTCGGCATGATCCAGATCCTCAGTGGTACCCACGCAGGGCGCACGCTGGAGCTGTCGAAGTCGCTCACCACGCTGGGCAAGCCCGGCACCCAGGTGGCGGTGATCACGCGGCGGCCCCATGGATACTTCATCACGCACGTGGAAGGTACGGTCTTTCCGGTGTTGAACGGACGTTCGCTGGATGCCCAGGCCCATCGGCTCAACGATAACGATATTATCGAGATCGCCGGAGTGAAAATGGAATTCTTCTCGCAAGCCCGGGCCTGATTCGCGTGAGAGGTCCGGATTGCCGGCGAAGCGTGAAATTTGTGGTGTCTGGCCTCGCCGGCGAGTCGTATTCTGACGCGCTGGCTTTTGATTGTTTTCTGGTGCTTGGGCGTGCAGTCCGGTCGCCACGCTTGCAGAATTCCATGAGAAGAAAATGAAGCTGCGGGTTCTTGGGTGCAGTGGCGGCATGGGGGGGCGCGGTCAGCGCACCACGGCC
>JAKLLP010000152.1 GCA_023150055.1 Gammaproteobacteria bacterium
TCTCCGAACAAAGCGAGTATCGGGGAGCGACTTCGGAGACCTCCCGCCGCAAGGGCGGTCCATCAGTCGCGCTGACCGCCATCAGCGCACCAGTCTCACACCGGCTGGCATCCCCGCAGCTGGGCGAAGAACAAAAAAAGGCGCCCCGCAGAGCGCCTCGTCCCATGCCCCGTCCCCACCGGGCGCCAGGCGGCGTCCCGACCTACACGCCGGTCAGTCGTCCCGCCTCGGCGCGTACACCACCGGCACACCCTTGTGCTGGGCGTACGCTCTGGCGAGCGCGAGAGCCGCCGCCTCGCTGCCCACGACTCCGTCGAAAAGCTTGCGCAGCCGCCAGGAACCCGTGCCGTCGGGCCGGGTCATCTGGCCGATCACCCGCTCGATCCTGGTGAAAATCCCGGTCTCCGCATCACCACGACAGGAAACGCGCAGGAAGTCATCGCCGGGTTCCCCGGCCTCCGAATCCACAATCACACGCACTGCGCTCACGTCCGTCGATCCCACAGCAAGCCACTGATGATCGAAGTAGAGGCACGATGCGTACCAGACGACATAATCGGGGAACGGGTGATCTTCCGGCGCGGATTATGTCCGCGGAACCGACGCCGCGCGTCACATCCTGACGCGCCTTGTCCCGTTGCGGTCACGCGGCGCGACGCGAACCCGGTTGATCGCAGATGTGCAGCGAGCGGCTGGCATGCGCCTCGCGGAGCGGGGGCGCGACCCGGCGACGCTCACGGCATGCGGATCTTGCCGCCACCGGGCATGCCACCCAGACCACCCATCGATGCCGCACCGGCCTCCGGCACGATGATCGAGGATGCCGCATCCCGCCGCAGCTCTTCGAGCCGCTCCATGGTGTCATGCAGGGCCGCCTTGGCGCCGTCACTGAATTTCTTCGCCGCCTCACCGAGCGTAGCGGCCTCGATCTCGAAGGACAGCGGCAACGCACCGGCAGCGGTCAGGATCTGTGTCTGGCCGACAAAGCGAACCGGCCGCTTCGGATCGACTGCACCGGCACTGTCGACCGGCGTCAGGCGCTGGATGGTCCCGACCCGCCGATCGGTGAATATCTCCTCGAGGTAGAGATCATCGACGGACATCTGCGGATCGATATCGCGGGGTGATGCATTGGACATGTGTAGCGGGCCTCTGCCAGTGTGTCTTTTATCCAGCCGCGAAGCGTAGCACGGCCGATGTTCCAGCGCCCGCTGCGTGGGCGCAAGCGACAGAAATGTCCGCTCCCTGCCTTGCCGGACAGTCACCTTGCCCGATAATGAACGGTGCCCGCCATCTGAGATCCGGCCTTGCTTACCGATGTCTTGCCAGTCAGCTGCGTTCCCGGGATACGCCGCATCGCCATCACCGCGATGGCCATGCTGGTTGCCGCAAGCCCGGGGAGTGTGCTTGCCCAGGGCCGGGTCATCCGCATCACCACGGCTGCCGCCGAAAAAGCGGCCGTCGAGCAGACGGAATGGGCCGTCGGCGCGATCGAGAGCCGGGTCTCCGCGCAGGTGGCCGCCGAGGTGGCCGGCAAAATCGTGCGCATCCACGCCGACGAGGGACAGGGGGTGGCCGCCGGCGCGGTTCTTGCGGAGATCGAGCCCCGCCAGTACCAGCTCGGCCAGGAAGCGGACGTAGCCGAGGCGCGGCGGCTCGAGGCCCTGCTGCGTAACAAGCAGCTCGAACTCGACCGGGCACGCAAGCTCGTAGCCGAGCGGCTCATTGCAGCCGAGCGACTCGACAGCGTCGAGGCCGAGTACGACGCACTAGTGCAGCAACTCGAGGGCGCCCGCGCCCTGGTGGGCGAAAGCGCGCGGCGGGTCGGCAAAACCCGCATCACCGCGCCCGTCGATGCCGAGATCGCCGAGCGGTACATCGACGTGGGGGACTTCGTCCAGGCAGGCACCATCGCCTTCGACATCGTCGACATCGAGCACCTGCGAGTGCGCCTGCCGTTTCCCGAGTACCGGGCCCCCGAACTCATGCCCCGGCAGAAGGTAAGGTTGACCTCGGCAGCGGGTTCAGGATCCGTCGCAGCGCAGGTCACCGAACTGCGCCCGAGCGTCAACCCGGCCAACCGGTCGTTGACCGTGATCGTGGACTTCGACAACCCCGGCGGCTGGCGGCCGGGCGCAAGCGTTCGCGCGGAGATCGTGCTCGCGGTGCGTGAAGACGCCGTCACGGTGCCACAGGTGGCCGTCGTGCGCCGCCCGGTGGGTGACGTGGTCTACGTGATTCGTGACAACAAGGCCGAAGAGCGCCTCGTGACCCGCGGCCTGCGCACCGGAGCGCGAGTCGAGATCCTCGACGGCCTTGCCGCGGGCGAGGTAGTCGCGGTGGATGGCGCAGGCTTTCTCACCCAGGGCGCCAGCGTCGACGTCGCCGGAAACCCGACATGAGCCTGGCGTCGGTCTCCGTGCGCCGCTACGTCTTCGCCGCGATGCTGAACGCGGTCATCGTGCTCTTCGGCCTGGTCGCGTGGAACCGTATCGGCATCGAGCGGCTGCCGAACATCGATTTCGCCACCATCAGCGTCAACACGCGTCTCGAAGGCGCCAACCCGGATATCGTCGACACCAGCATTACAAATGTCATCGAGGGCGCGATCAGCAGCCTGCCAGGACTCGATCGGCTGGTATCCACCTCCGCCGCCGGCCTCTCGACCATCACGCCGACTTTCAAGCTCGAGAAGGACATCGATGTCGCCTTCAACGAGGTGCAGTCCAAGGTCAGCCAGGTGGTCGGGCAACTCCCCGAGCAGGCCGACCCGCCGATCATCTCGAAAGCCGAGACCAGCTCCTTCCCGGTATTCTGGGTATCGCTCACCGGCAACCGCACGATCCAGCAGCTCAACCAGTATGCCCGTACGGTCGTGCGCAAGCAGCTCGAGACCGTGGACGGCGTCGGCGAAGTCATCATCGGCGGCGAGCGCCAGCGCACCATCCGCGTCGATATCGATTTCGAGCGGCTGGTAGCCTTCGGCATCACCGTGCAGGACATCATCGATGCCTTCCGCAGGGAGCACCTGCAACTGCCCGGCGGCTTTCTCGTCGACGCGGACCGGGAGCAACTCCTCAAGCTCGATCTGGAATTCCACGACCCCGTGGAACTCGAGCGGCTGATCATCGGCCACCGGCTCGGCAGCCCGATCTACCTGCGCGATGTCGCCCGCGTGGAAGACAGCCTTTCCGACAACAGGCGAATCGGCCGCTACAACGGACGTCCCGGAGTCGGCCTCGGCATCGTCAAGATAGCCGGTCGCAACACGGTCGAGATCAGCCGCGAGATCGTCAATCGCATCGAGCGCGACATCATCCCGCAGCTCCCGCCGGGGCTTGAGCTGTACATATCGTCCGACGACAGCGTCTACATCATCGAGCTGATCGACTCGCTGAAGGAGCACCTCTACGACGGCGCGATCTTCGCCGCGCTGGTGGTGTGGCTGTTCCTGCGCAACCTGCGGGCCACCCTCATCGTCGCCGCCGCCATACCGGTCTCGCTGCTCGGCGCTGTGCTGCTGATGTTCTTCCTTGACTACACCCTGAACACCGTCACGATGCTCGCGCTGCTGATTCTGATCGGCGTCGTGGTCGATGACGCCATCGTGGTGCTGGAAAACATCCAGAGACGCCTCGAGAGCGGGGAAAAGGACCGCGCGGTCGCCGCGATCGAGGGCACGCAGGAAGTCATGCTCGCCATTGTCGCCTCCACACTGACGCTCGCCGCGATCTTCGCCGTCGTGCTGTTCATCGGCGGTATCCCCGGCAAGCTTTTCCGCTCGTTCGGCATCGTGGTGGCAAGCGGTGTCATGGTGTCGCTGTTCGTCTCGCTGACCCTCACGCCGATGCTCTGCTCGCGTTATCTCGAAGTCGGCGCCACGCACGGCGCGGTATACGGGCGCATCACGGCCTGGCTCGACTGGATGGACCAGGGCTACCGGCGGGCGATCACCTACACGCTGAAAAATCGCTGGCGGGTCATTCTCGTCGCCGCGGCAGTCGTCGCCACGACCCCGGTGTTCTTCAGCCAGCTCGGCGGCGAGTTCGTGCCTGCCGAGGACGAGGGCTCGTTCCAGGTGATCATCAAGACACCCATTGGCTCGAGCCTGGAGTACGGCGACGACAAGATGAAAGCGGTCGAGGACACCATTCTCGCGCAGGCGGAAATCGACAGCGTGTTCGCGACCCTCGGCGGCGGACGCGCCGGGGCCGTCAACCAGGGCGTGCTCTACGTCAACATGAAACCGCGTGACCAGCGCGAGCGCACGCAACAGCAGGTCATGGCGGCGCTCGCCGCCGAGTTCGCGAAGATACCGGGCGTGCAGGCATTCCCGGCCTCGTTTTCGATTGCAGGGTCGGCGCGTGGCGAGACGCTGCAGTTTGCGCTCCAGGGCCCGGACCTCGAGAGCGTGGCCCGGCTGGCCTACGAGCTGCGCGACCGCATGGCTGCAGATCCGGGTCTCGGCAACGTCGATCTCGACCTCAACCTCGACCTGCCCCAGATCCGGCTCGAGGTCAATCGCGATCTCGCTGCGGAGCTGGGGCTTTCCACGCGCGATATTGCGCAGGCGGCCAATGTTCTCGCCGGTGGCCTGAACGTTGCCAAGTTCAGCGATGAACCCGGCGACGGCGAGCGTTACGACATCCGCCTGAAGGCAGCCGGTGAAGTCGTTCTTCGGGACCTCTCGCGCATCTACCTGCGCACCCCCGACCGGGAACTCGTCCGCTTCGATACGGTGGCGAAATTCCGTGAGACCATCGGGCCGTCGGTGATACCGCGGCTGAACCGGCAGTACGCCGCTTACTTCTACTCCGACCCGACCGCCTCACTGGCCGACGCCATCGCCCGGGTCAAGGCCGAGGCCGCCGAGATCCTGCCACCCGGCTACCGGCTGCGCATGCTCGGGCGCTCGGAGGAATTCGGCAACACGCAATCCGCCCTCGGTTTCGCCTTCGCCATGGCGCTGCTGCTGGTCTACATGGTGCTGGCGAGCCAGTTCAACTCCTACCGCCAGCCACTGATCATCATGGTCGCCCAGCCGCTGGCGGTGGTGGGCGGGGTCGCGGCACTGGTCGTGACCGGCGACACGCTGAACCTGTATTCCATGACGGGACTCGTGCTGCTCGTCGGCCTCGTCGCCAAGAACTCGATCCTGCTGGTGGATATCACCAACCAGCTGCGCGAACAGGGTCTCGGGGTGAACGAGGCGCTGCTGGAAGCCTGCCCGCGGCGGCTTCGGCCGATCCTGATGACCTCGCTCACCATCATCTGCGCCATGCTGGCGCCGGCGCTCGGGTTCAGCGCCGGCACGGAACTGTCCCGGCCACTGGCCTCGGCCGTCATCGGCGGCATGGTCAGCTCGACTCTGCTCACCCTGGTGGTGGTACCGGCGGTCTACTCGCTCACCGAGCAGTCCCGCGAACGGCGGTCGGCTACGAGCGGGTCAGCCGGCGGTCACGGTCTCGGCGGGCTGGTCGCGCGCTGGCGCCGCCCCCTGCGGTCGCGTAACGATTGAGGTCACCTGCGGAGCCCCTCATGCCGATGATCGACGATGCCTGGCAGGGAGCCGTGCAGTTCTGGGAACTGCTGTTCGGCACCTGGCTGGTGTACGTATTCCTGGTCCTGCTGTTCGAGAAGGCGCTACGACAGGCGCTCGACGAGTGGCGCTACGTCCTGCTCACTTTCATTGGCGCGAGCTTTTTCTGGGTCAATCATTACTTCCAGCATGCGCCGTTTTACCTGTGGCTCCTC
>JAKLLP010000153.1 GCA_023150055.1 Gammaproteobacteria bacterium
CGCCGGCAGTTCACCGAAAAGAGCGCGGAACGCCTGCTCGCCGAGTCCGCCGCGGAGCACGGAGCGGCTGAATGAATGATTGCAGTGTTCGAGTTCCATGTAGCTTACCCGGCACTCGAGGTGGTGCTGGAGAGCCGCGGCACGCATCGCCGCGACCCAGCGGCGAGCGCGCTCGACACGGCTGGTGCCCTGCTCGCGATCGAGACGCGGAGCCCGGCGCAGCCCCTGCTGCCCGTGGTCGCTCGCGCCGACCATGACCGTCACGGGCACACCGAGAAACTCCTCGGCATCGAAGCGCAGATCGGGCAGCTTGTTGTTCATGCGCGTGCCGTGCGGGAAACGCCTGGTCGGCTCCGGCAGCGTGTACCAGCCGGCCGAAGCGAGCACTGCCGCGGCCACGCGGTGCGGATGCGCCATGAAATAGCGGTTCGCAAACTGCGCGCCGCCCGAGAAGCCGAACAGGTGCACCTTATCTCCGGCCGCCCCGGTGGTCGCGGCCACCTCCGCGACAATCATGTTGAGCGCCATATCGGCTCGCTTGCCGCGACCCCGGCGCCCGAGGCGCTGGTAGTCCGGATACTGCTCGACGTTGAAAATCGGGGCCACCAGCACCGCGCCGCAAGCCTCGGCGTAGCCGGCGAGCAGACGGGCATGTTGATCGGCGTTACGGGAAACGCCGTGGATGGTGACGCACAGCGGGCCGTTGCGCATGGCGGTGGACGGTACATAGACCAGGTACTCGAGCCCGGCATCGGCTCGCAATACCCGTCTCATGACGCGGCTACGCGCTGGCGCGGTCGGTGTCTTCGCGGGCGATACCGGTGCGAGCATCGTCTTGTCCACTGATTTTCGACTGTTTCCTGAGCGTGCCGAGAATCGCCCGCACCACCGGAACACGCAACAGGTCCTCGTGACGGTAGCTGAGCACGCCGGTCGCAGCCGTCGCCTCCGTGCCCTGCAGCGGCGCTGCCGTCATCGTTCCGCACAGTCCGGTCACCGGCAACCCGCGCCGCGCGAGCCAGCTCACGCCGGCCGCGGCGCCCATGGCGTCCGAGGCGGCGAGCAGGACGCCGTCGGCGACGGAGCGCAGCGCCTGCGAGTCGAGCAGTTTCGCGGTCTCCGGCTGCAGCAGCCCGTCGCCGATCTCGATCAGCGCAGCGTCTGCCCCGGAACGAGCGAGGTGTCCGCAGAGGCTGTTAAAAATACGCTCGAGCTCGGCGGGGCACAATCCCGCGGTCGAGACCCGGCCCATGTCGCTGAAATCGAGCACGGGGTTCGCGCCGGCGTCGTGCAAAAGCCAGGTATCGAGGTCGGCGGCGCTCGAACTGACGCGTGCGTAGCATACCCGGAGCCCCGCGCGGGAGATGCCACGCGCGAGGAAGGCCGCGGCACTGCCGACGCCACTCTTCGCGCCGGTGCCCACGAGGACGACGGTGATGCGGGCCGGCGGCGCAGGCTCGGCGAGGAGTTCGCCGGCGGCGTCTGCGACCGTGGCGCGCTCGCCGTTGACGTGCAGCAGGTAGCCGATCGGGGTAATCAGCGCGGGCTTGCGGCCGTGACTCGCGGTCATCTTGCCGGCCACGCCCCCGCTGGTGACGAGGTGGCAGGGGCCTATCGTGCGTGGCACCACCGCCTGAAACTCGCCGGGCACGCAGCAGTCGCCATAGACGGCGACCACCTCATCGCCGAGGATCAGGGTACGGCGCCGCCCTCCCTGCATCTGCAGATCGCGAGGCTGGCCGGTCGCGTCGAGCCGGGCGAGCACGAGGTCTCCAGCTCTCGGCGCGAAGGCCTGGCAGCTGATCGTAAAGGGTTGATTTCGGGCGACCTGCCGGGTGGCAAGTGACCAGACGGCGCGCCTGAGCCTCTCGCCGTCGGAGTGCCATGCGGCGCCCGCCTGCGCGTCGCCCTGCCGGTCCTGTTCTTGTTGTCCCATGGGGCGCGAACCCTTCGATTATCGGCCGGCCCTTTATTATTAGCGGGCCTTCCCAGCCAATCCTTCGGCACCACAAGGGTGACAGGTTCGGACCTGGATCGCACTACTCTTGGACATAATCCCTATTTTGGGGGTAGCAGATGCGAAGCAAATCACGGGCCGCCGTTCTTCCTGTGGTCGGGTGGCTCCGCCGATCGGCGAGTTTGCGCGCCGCGACCGCGTTGCGGGCAGGACACTGCCACCGCGGTCGACGACCGCGGGTGCTCGGCGGGATCGGATTCCTGGTCGCTGTCCTCGGTCTCGCCTGCTCCGGCCCGGTGCTGGCCCGTGATCTGCCCTGCGGCAAGGCCGCCGCCTGCGGCGACTGGCTCGCCCTGTCGACGGGAGGACTCCTGCGTTACTACGGATCGCTGCCGCTCGAGCGCAGCGAAACCGTCGATCGGGTCGTCATCGTGATTCACGGCAACGGTCGCAACGCCGACGACTACTTCGAGCACGCAGTAGCCGCGGCGAGGCTCGACGAGCGCCTCGATACCACGCTCATCCTGGCGCCGAACTACCGCACCCGCAACGACCAGCCGCGCACAGGCGAGCACTACTGGGGTTCGGGTGGCTGGAAGATCGGCGACCGCTCGCGCGACCGGCTGCGGGTGAGTTCGTTCGCGGTGATGGATGAGCTATTGAGGCGCGTCTGCCCGGCGCAAGCGACACCGTTTCCAAAGCTGCGGGTCGTCACGCTGGCCGGCCACTCGGCCGGCGCCCAGTTCGTGAACCGCTATCTTGCCGGCGGGAAAGGTTGCCCGGATCCCGCGGTCGAGGTCCGCTTTCTCGTGATGAACCCATCGAGCTACCTGTACGTGGACGGACGGCGCCGGCGCCCGACCAGCGGACCATTTGTGATCCCGCCGACCGGCTGTCCCGGCTACGACGACTACAAGTACGGACTCGGGAACCTAAATCGCTACATGCGCGGCGTCGGGCCGGCAGAGATCCGCCGCCGGCTTTTCACCCGGCGCTCGTGGTACCTCGCCGGGCAAGCCGACACCCGGGCCGGGCGCAGCCTCGACCAGCGGTGCGAGGCGGCGTTGCAAGGCGAGCACCGGCTCGCCCGCTATCTCAACTATCGCGACTACGCGCGATTGTTCCCCGGCTGGAACGGTGCGCAGCACGCGAGCGTACCCGGCATCGGACACTCCGGCCGCGAGATGCTCGCGAGCGAACCCGCCCGCCGCGTCATGTTCCGTTGATCTCGGCGCTCTCGAGCTTCGCCTTGAGAAATGCGGCAAGGTGGGTCACGTGCGGCTTGACCCAGCGCTCGTAGCTCGCCTCCTCCGCCGCGGTCCACTCGAAGATGCTGGTCTCCGACCCGAAGCCGGCTACGCCCGGCTTTGAATTGACCTCGACGAGGTGCGGCGCACAGCCGCGATCGAGCACGAAGTCGAAGCCGAGCTCCATGAGGTCCCCCGGGTAGAGCGATTCGAGGTACGCAGCGAGGCCGTGCGCTGCCCGATCCACGGTGGCGAGCGCGTCGCGCGCGGCAGCGCTCCCGAGATGCTGTGTGAGCAGCGTCTCGGTCACGCAGATCGAGCCGCCCTGGTAGATGTTCGACAGATCGCTACCCGGCGGGGCGAGCCGCGTTTCGAAGATGGAGTGCCAGCGCCTGCCGTCGTTGACCATCACCACGCGAACGTCGAAAACGGAGCCATCGACCTGCAGCGGCTCTATGCCCGACTGGATCACGTAGGAGCGGCCGCCCGCTGCCCCTTGCACGACGCTGATCGCGGCCTCGAGACCGAGCAGGGGAAATTGCCGCTGCTCGCCCTCTTCGTAGTACTTGAGCGCGAAGCCACCGGCCACCCGACGCAGCACGAAGATCCGGTTGCCGCGATTTCCCGAGCGCGGCTTGATGAAGACGGTGCCAGCGTCGCGCAGGAACGATTCAACCTGGAGTAGCGCACCGGTGTAGTCCTCCGTGCGGGGGTGCAGCGCCGTATCGAAGCTTCGCACCACGTCGTAGGCCTTGCGCTTGTTGGACACCACCTCGGCGAAGACGTAAGGCACGTAGACCCGCACACCGGCGTCCTGCACCAGCCGCTTGAAGTGGTTGTAACCGATTCCGTCCTTCAGCATGCGGCGCGTGCCGTAAGTCCAGTTGGCGTTGACCCGCGGCATTGGCCGGCGGCCGGCCACGAGCTCGTCCCCGCTGACGGTGTACCCCTCGATCACATCGGCCGAGGTCACGCCACGCGGCGACCAGAGGAACACACCGATGCCCTCCGGGCGGAGCATCCGCTCGATCAGGAAAGCCCGGTTGATGATCGACGGGCTGAGCTGCGCCATCGGGTCCCGGACCATCGAGCAGTTGCAAAGCAGGCCGATCAGTCGTTCCATGGTTCAGGGAAGCTCTGCACGGCGCCCTTCGCCCCCGGCGTACTGCATGCCGGGGGCGGCCGCTTCATTGCCTCCATTCCTTCGAGCTTTAGCGCCGCGCTCAATATCGCCCATCATCCAGCCGCTGGGTAGAGCTTGCCTCACAGTCCGGACGACTGCGGGCCCGGACCACCGGCCGGAGGCCCGGCCTCGACCGCGCCGGTCAGCTCACCACGCCGTCGAGCGCGGCGTCGATCGCATCGCAGGTATCACGGTCCAACCTGACCCCGACGGCTCCGACATTCTCCTCGATCTGCCCGGGAGAAGTCGCGCCGATGATCGCAGAACTGACGCTGTCCTCGCGGAGCACCCACGCCAGCGCGAGCTGCGCCAGTGTCAGCGACAGCCCTGCAGCGATGGGCCGCAGTCGCTCGACCGCGTCGAGTACCTGTGGCTCGATGAGCCGTTTCATGTGACGCCGCGCTGCTTTGGACCCGGCCCGGGAGCCGGCCGGCAGCGGCGCGACCGGCGAGTATTTCCCCGACAACACGCCCTGCGCGAGCGGCGACCAGACGATCTGCCCGACGCCCAGCTTCCGGCACAGCGGAAAGACCCGGCGCTCGGGTTTTCGTCGCAGCAGCGAGTACTGCGGACTGCTCGACACGAAGCGCGCCACCCCGTCGATCGCACACGCGGCCTCGATCTGCGATGGTTTCCACTGGCTGAAGCCGATATAGCGGGCCTTGCCGGAGTCGACCACCTCGGTCATCGCCTGCATGGTCTCCTCCAGCGGCGTTTCCTCGTCGTAGCGGTGGCACTGGTAGAGATCGACGTGGTCGGTGCGCAGCCGCGCCAGGGAAGCGTCTATCTGCTTGCGGATCTGCGCCCGCGACAACCCGCGATCGGTTGCCGACATCGGAAAATACACCTTGGTCGAGAGCAAGTAGCTGTCGCGCGGGTATGGCGCCAGGAGCTCACCGAGAAGCGTCTCGGCAGCCCCTTTTCCGTACATGTTCGCCGTATCGAAGAAATTGATGCCTTTCGCAATGGCGCCCCGCACACAGGCGCGGGCCCGATCCCGATCCACGGAAACCCCATAGGTCAGCCAGGAACCGAGAGCAATCTCCGATACCAGCAGATCGCTGTTGCCGAGGCGCCGATAACGCAAGGCAGCTACGCGCCGTGTCTGCCTACGCCTTGCCGGCGCGGAAGAACCGGGCCTCGCGCAGGTCGCCATAGATCGTGCCGTCGTAATCGAAACAGATCGGCGGCATCGGGCGCCGGTCCCAGTAGTTGACGAGCAGGGTCAGCCGCAGTTCGTCGGTCCTGGCCTCCTTGGCATTTTTATCGGGAATCACGCCATG
>JAKLLP010000154.1 GCA_023150055.1 Gammaproteobacteria bacterium
GCCGCGGCTCGTGGCCTGGGCGCTGCGACCGCCGGCCGTGCTGCTGCTCGGTTTCGTGCCGGGGCGCGCCTGGCGCGACCGCGATCTCGCCGATCCGCACCGTCTCATCCAAATCGCCACCCTGCTGCGCGCCGTGCATTCGATCCGCCTGCCGGGTCCGCGGCTGGATCTCGCTGCGGCAGCAGCCGCCTACGCGCGCCAGTCGGCCGAGCCAACAGCGCTGGCGATGGCTGAGTCGGTCCGGCGGCTGCTCGATTCGCTGGGTCGGCCCGAGGGCCCGCCGGTGCTCTGCCATCACGACCCTGTCGCGGCGAACATCGTCGGGTACCGAGCGCCGCTGCTGATCGACTGGGAGTACGCTGCAGCAGGGGATCCCGGTTTCGATCTCGCGGCTGTCATCCGTCAGCATCGACTCGGTGCCGCGCAGGCACGTCGACTGCTCGACGCGTACTACGACGGCGGGTCTCGGGAAAGCGGGACGCGCCTGGCGGTCTACGGCCAGGTCTATGAGCGGCTCGCCGTGCTCTGGCTGCGAGCAATGCAGGAGGCCGGGTGGCTGACGGCGCCTCAGCGCGGGTGGCTGGAGCGGTTGGCGCTTCGCGTATCGGCCGAGGACGCGGGTAAACCCCGGAGAATGGCGCGATAGCGCTGACGGGTGGCTCTCAGGAGAGACGACCTGGCGTTCCCTGGATAACGTGCCAGCGGTTGCCGCCCTTGCGGCGAGAGTTTTCCGAAGTCGCTTCCCCCCGTGAATTGGAGATGTTCGCTTGGCACGGAGGCTACCGCCTGCGGGCGGGCGGCAGTACCTCGACGCGGTTGACTGCCCTTACGGCGGGAGGTCCGCGCCGTCGCTCCCCGATACTCGCTTTGGGCGCGGACTCCCGCCTCCGGGCGGTCGATTGCGCCGATCCGCCGCACGTCAGCGCTTGCAGTCGCCGCGCGATTACCCTCATTTGAGGGGGTGTTCGTGCTTATGTAATCAATCGATTGCGGGGGCAGGGCAGGATTGTTAAATTGGCTGCCAAGAAAACCGCACCCGTCGCGCTGCATGGTTTTGACACTGCAGGCGCCGATGCTGAAGCAGGGTCGCGGACAACCAAGGAAACTCCGGGGGAGACGTCACATGGACCGCAATCGCCGCAGCAGCATGGGTCGATCCGGTGCGCTGTCATCGCTCATTGGCGTTGCACTGCTCGCGACGGCCCCCGCGCACTCGGCGTCGCTCTCGTTTTTCATCAACCAGTCCAACGTCAGCGGACTGCCGGATGGCGAGAACTACCTGCAGGTGACGATTGCGGACGGTGCCGACGGCGCTATCGACTTCGAGATCGAGCCACTGCGCGCGCTGCTCGACCGCGCGACCGACAGGTTCGACATTCGTGCCTTCGCCTTCAACATCGCCGACGGGTTTTCGCTCTCCGCAGCCAATATCGTCGCAGTTCCCGATAGTTTCCGCGCGCGTGGCACCTCGCGGATGGACGGCTTCGGCCGCTTCGAAATGACGCTTTTCGCGACCGGACCGGAACGGCCCCGTTCGCTCAGCTTCTCGATCGTCGGCATCGAGGGCGACACGCCGTTGAGCTATGTCGAGTTGTCGAGCGGAAACGCCGGGCAGGGTAACGTGCCCTTCGCGGCCCGGGTGCGTAACCTCTTCGAACTGACCGACTGCGATCCGGACCGCAAGTGCACGCCGAATGCGATTCCCAGCGCTTTCGTCGGCGGCGGTGATCCGGTCCCGCTGCCCGCCACCGCCTGGTTCCTGCTGACGGGCATCGCCGCAGTCGCGGCGCGCGCGCGGCGTCGCCTGTCGCGTTCCGCCTGAGACCTGCGCCGACTCTCAGCGTCCTCGTGCCGGGGGCGTAGTTGCGTGCTGCGTGCGGTGCGGCACAGGGTCGTGTCGCAGCCTTGCCCGCAGTTCAATGCGGGTTGAGCCGTTTTAATCAATCCTTAATGACGCCCGGTGACACTGCGTTACCGGCATGAAGTGCCGTGCCGGTTGCCTGCGCGGCAGCGCGACGCCCCTGTGGGTTAGTGATATATTGCCGCCTGTCCGCCGGCTTCGAGCCGGCGTTCACATCAATGCATACAGCAGGTTACGGCATGTTTTTGGGCGGCTGGTCACATACGGGCGGCAGGCGGCCCGATACCATTCACCGACAACCTTAAGACGATAAGAAGCCGCCCGAGCCTATCCAGGGAGAGGTTACAGCCCAGTCATGGCATACGACATCGCCATCCCCGACGACGACTCCAAGTCGCTCCAGGACTACCTCGACGCGCTGCGGCGACGCGGCGGCACGGCGCTGAAAATCGCGCTCGCGATCCTGGTGCTCGGTCTGATCGCCATTTTCCTCTGGCCCAACAGCTACCGCTCGACGGCGACCATCCTCATCGAGGACCCGGAGGTTCCGCCCGGGCTGGTGCCGACGACCGTGACCACCTTCGCGGCCCGGCAGATCCAGTACATCAACCAGCGGGTCATGACCCGGACCAACCTCGCGCAGATCATCGAGAAATTCGACCTGTTCCCGAAGGAGCGCAATTACCTGCCGACGCTGATGCTGGTCAACAAGGTCGAGAACCTCATCAACATCGATCTCGTCGATGTCCAGATGATGAATCCGGCCAACGCCGGCCAGCAGATCACCTCCACCATCGCCTTTACGCTCGGATTCGAGCACGAGAAACCGGACACCGCGCGCAAGGTGGCCAATGAGCTGGTTTCCCTGTACCTGAACGAAAACGTACGCGCCCGCACCGAGCAGACCGCGCAGACCAGCCAGTTCATGCAGGTCGAGGTGGATCGCCTCGACGCGGAAGTGCGCGACATCGAGTCGCAGATCGCCAAAATCAAGCAGGAAAACGAGGGCAGCCTGCCGCAGCAGGCCGTGATCAACCAGCAGCTGTTGCAGCGGGCTGACCAGGAGCTGCTCGATATCGACCGGCAGGTGCGCGGGCTCGACGAGTCGCGCGCGTTGCTCGACGCGCAGCTCGCGCAGATCGAGCCCATGAAGACCATGATCATGCCGGATGGCCGCGGCGTGGCGCCGCCCGAGGACCAGTTGCGCGCCTTGCAGAGCCAGCTCGCGATCCTCGAAGGCCGTTACAGCGCCGACCACCCGGACGTGGTTCGCGTGCGTCGCGACATCGAGGCGCTGAAGCTCGAGGTCGGTGGCAACGTCCGCCCGGAAGATACCGACGCGCGCCTCGCCGAGCTGCGCGCGCAGCTCGCCATGGCGCGGGAACGGTATAGCGAAGATCACCCCGAAGTGGCCCGCCTGCAGCGCCAGATCCGCAGCGTGGAAAGCAGCCGGGCGAGCGTCGCTGCCGGCCAACCGAACCGCAGCAGCGAGGCGCCCAACAACCCCGCCTATATCCAGGTACAGGCGCAGCGGAAGAACCTCGATCTGCAGGAGGCGGCACTGCGCCGGCAGCGCGAGGAAGTGCGGGCCCAGATCGTGGACCTCGAGAGGCGCATCGGCGAAAGCTCCGAGGTGGAGCGCGAACTGTCGGGGCTGATGCGCCGCATGGACACCGCCACCGCCAGTTACCAGGCGGCCCGCACCCGGCTCTTTGCCGCGCAGATGGGCCAGTCCCTCGAGACGCAGAGCAAGGGCGAGCGCTTCACGCTGGTCGAGCCCCCGGACCTGCCGTTGCAGCCCTCGAGCCCCAATCGCCCCGTCCTGCTGGCATTGCTGATCGTGCTCTGCCTCGCGGTCGGATTCGGCTGGCCGCAGGTGGCCGAGTCCATGGACGGCTCGATCAACAGCGCGCGGGCGATCGAGCGCGTGCAGGGTTCCCCGCCACTGGCCGAGATCCCGCTCATCCAGAACACCGAGGACAAGACGCACAAGCGCAATGTCCGTCTGTACGTGCTGGTGCTGGCCCCGGTCATCGTCGCCATAGCGGCCGTGATCGTGCACTTCTTCGTGATCAACCTGGACGTGGCCTGGTACGTGGCATTGCGCCGCCTGGGCATGTAGCAGCGAGCGAGTCGACATGGAACGAATCAGGAAGGCATTGGAGCAGGCGAGCCGCGATCGGGCGAAGGGGACCGGCACCGACGCTGTCGGCGGGACTCCCGGCGGCATGCCGGCCGATCTGTCGACCGGCGTGCGTTACACCTATACCAAGGTCGTGGAAGTGCCGCGGCAGGTCATGGTGGAAAACCGCCTGATCGCCGCAGTGCCTGGTCATGAATTCAAGGACGCCTACCGGATGCTGCGCACCCGTGTGCTGCAGAGCATGCGCGAGAACAACTGGAACTCGGTGGCGATCACCGGGCCGGCCAGCGGTTGCGGCAAGACGCTGACCGCCATCAACCTCGCCATCAGCCTCGCCATGGAGGTCACGCACACCGTGTTGCTGGTGGACCTCGACCTGCGCAAGCCCTCGGTCCACGAATACTTCAACTACCAGCCCGAGGCGGGGATCAGCGATTACCTCTTCCGTGAGTTGCCGGTGCACCAGTTGCTGTTCAGCCCGTCGATCGAGCGCCTGGTCGTGCTGCCGGGCCGCGAGGAGGTGCCGAATTCCTCCGAGATGCTGCGATCGCCGCGGATGGTCGCGCTGGTGAACGAACTCAAGACCCGCTACCCGGACCGGCTGGTGGTGTTCGACCTGCCGCCCATCCTCGCGGCGGACGACGCGCTTGCTTTCGCGCCGTACACCGATTCCATGCTCATGGTGGCGGAGGCGGGGAACACATCGCGGGAGGACCTGCAAAAGTCGCTCGATGTCTTGAAAAGCGTCCCCGTGATCGGCACGGTGCTCAACAAGGCTCATGTTCCGCGCGGTGGCTACGGGTACTACCGCGGGCGGCGCACGGAAAAGACCTAGCTTCCTTGCCACAACCTGCCAGCTCCGGCGGCGGTCCGGGGCCGTGCGCCGGGCCGCGGACCCGAACCAGCGGCCAGGGGCAGGCGCACAGCGCGACACTGACACCAGGGCAGAACCGGCAGATGTACGAAAGTTTCTACGGTCTCGAGGAACGGCCCTTCCAGCTGCTGCCGGACCCCTCGTTTCTCTACATGTCCAGGCGCCATTCCACGGCGCTGACGCTGCTCAAGTACAGCATCCAGAACCGGCAGGGGTTCACCGTCATCACCGGTGAGGTCGGCTGCGGCAAGACCACGCTCATCAACCGCCTCCTCGACGAGATGGAGGAGGATGTCTGCGTCGGTCTCATCAATTTCACCCATAGCTCCTTCGGCGAGCTGGCCGAATGGATCATGATGGCCTATGGACTGGACTACAAGGACAAGAGCAAGGTCGGGCTGTATGACGATTTCGTGCAGTTCCTGATCCGGCAGTACGCGGCGAGGAAGCCCGTCGTCCTCATCATCGACGAGGCGCAGAACATGGGGGTGCGGGGACTGGAGGAGGTGCGCATGCTCTCCAACGTCAACGCCCAGAAGGATTATCTCCTGCATCTCATACTGGTCGGCCAGCCGGAACTGCAGGAGTTGCTGCGTCGGCCGGAGTTGCGGCAGCTGACGCAGCGCGTCTCAGTCGCCTACAACCTGACGCCCCTGAACCTGGAAGACATCGCCGCTTACATTGCGCACCGCCTGGCCGTGGCGGGTGGGGACCCGAATCTCTTTACTCCGCAGGCCGTGCGTCTCATCGCCGCGGCGAGCAATGGTATCCCGCGCCTGGTGAACA
>JAKLLP010000155.1 GCA_023150055.1 Gammaproteobacteria bacterium
CACGTCGTTGAGCGGGCTCGACCAGGGACGCTCGGTGTCTTCTTCGAAGAGCACCTCGTAGCGGTCCACTTCGAGGACCTGCTTCCATTCGGCAGGTGGCTTGCGCAGGCGGCCTGCCGGCTTGTCGTCGTCGCTCATGTGATATACCCGTCGCCGTGCCTGGGAACCGATTGTAGCGGGAGCCGGCCGCCATGGGCCTGTTGAACCGGATATCGGCGTTTTTCTATCGCCTCACCTCCGCCTGGACGCTGCTGGCCGTGACGGCGGTGTACGCCGTGTTTCTGACGACGGTGATGCCGCAGCAAAGCGCGACCAGCCGCGCCTACGCCGGCGAATGGGGTGCGCCGGACCGGCAGTTCTTCTACACGCCTGATGTGCTGCACCAGCAGCTCGACCGCTGGAGCGAGGCCGGGCGGCGCGACTACATCGAGTTCCGCCTCGGCCTCGACATCGGCTGGGCGCTCACCTACACGGGCTTCCTGGTGCTGGCGATCGGCTGCGCGGTCCGCGCCGGCGGCCCTGCGAGCGCACGCCGCCGGCTGTTGAACCTCACGCCGTTACCGGCGCTGTTCTGCGATCTCGCGGAGAACGCGCTCGGCATCTTCCTGGTGGCGGCGCTGCCGGCCCGGCACGAGGCGCTCGCCTGGGTGGCCGCGTTCACCACGTCGGCAAAATGGCTGACGCTCGCCGCCGCCCACCTCGTGCTGCTTTACCTGCTCGCTGTCGCGCTGTGGGGGTGGTTCCGAAACCGGGTTCAGTGAGCGGCGGTACCGGCGCGTGCCGCGCGGATTTCGTCGAGGAGTTGCAGGAAGGTTTCCGGCGGTTGGGCGCCGGAGAGGCCATGCTGGCCGTCGATGATGAAAAACGGCACGCCCTGGACGCCCGCCTGGCGGGCCTGGTCGATCAGCGAGCGCACGGCGTCCTCGTCGGTGCCTTCCTGCAGTGCCTTCAGCACCTCCGCCGGGTTCATGCCGACTTCGCTGGCGATGCCGGCCAGGACGTGGTGGCTGCCGATGTCCTCGCCGCGCTCGTGGTGGGCGGAAAAGAGTTTCTCCATGAGCGCGTTCTGGTCCACGCCCGCCGAGCGGGATGCCCAGTAGAGCAGCACGTGCGCCGAGAGCGTGTTCGGCGCGCGCGCCCCGGGTGGGGTCTCGAAGGCGATGCCGTCGGCCGCGCCGGTGTCCTTCATGCGCGCCATGATCTGCCGGGCGCGCTCCTCGCCGAAGATGCTCGCGTAATGCTCGCGGCGGTCCACGCCCTCCCGCGGCAGATCGGGGCTCAGTTGATACGGAAACCAGGTGACCTCCACGGGCAGGTCGGCGCGCTGGGCGAGCGCCTGTTCCAGGCGGCGCTTGCCGATGAAGCACCAGGGGCAGACGACGTCGGAGACGATCTGGATGGAAACGGGCGTGGTCATGGCGCCTCTCCCGGCCGTGGGCATCGAGGGGGAGATGCTAACCGAGGAGAATGGTGCCGGGTCGAGGTTTTCGAAGTCATTGGGCATGACCACTGGGGACGGTTCCCGCCGGGGAACCGTCCCCAGGCAGGAAAAAGACCTTTTATGTAGGTCACTCGACCTATTTGATAGGCTATACTCCGGTGCATGCTGGAAGCCGCATTCGGAAGTCTCGCTGCCGAGCGGGTACTGCTGTTCCTGCACCGCTACGACCATGCCTACGGACGCCAGATCGCCGCGGCCTTTGGCATGCCAGTCAGCGAGGTGCAGAAGCAGCTGCGCAAGCTGGAGGGCGGCGGGCTGCTGGTCAGCGAGATGGTGGGCCGCACCCGGGTATACCGCTGGAATCCCCGCAGCGTCTTTGTGGCACCGCTGCGCCGCCTGCTGCAGGTCGTGCTGGAACACCTGCCGCCGGAGCAACGTACGCCGTACGAGGGCACGCGCCGCCGGCCCCGCCGGCCAGGCAAGGCAGGCTGATGGCCATCACCCGCCGCAGCACTATTCTCGATCTGGCGGCGCAGGTGTCCCAGGCGCTCGCCGACACTGGCATCACGGCGGTGCTGACCGGGGGTGGTGCGGTCTCGATCTACACCGATAACCGCTACCGCTCCTACGACATCGACTTTGTCACCGCCGCGTCGCGCCGGGAACTCGGCGCCGTGATGGCCACCTTGGGATTCAGGCCGGGCGCCGGTCGCCATTTCGAGCATCCCGCAACGCCGCTGGTGGTCGAGTTCGTCGCCTGGCCCGTGACCGTGGGTGACGAGGTCGTGCACCGGTGGGCGCGGATGCGCACGCCAGTCGGGACACTGCAGATCTTGACGCCGACACAGTGTGTGAAGGACCGTCTTGCGGCGTTCTATCACTGGCGTGACGTGCAGGCCCTGGAGCAGGCGCTGCTCGTGGCCCGTGATCATCGGGTGTCGATGGCCACGATCGAGCGCTGGTCGCGGGCCGAGGGTCATGCCGAGGAGTTTGCCGAGTTCCGGCGCCGCCGCCGTCGGCCGCAAAGTCGGTAAGCGGCCTGCCAGCCGAGCAGGACGGTACCTGGTCGAAGTTTTCGAGGTTGTTGATGCGGTCCTGCCGCGGGCTTGTTGCGGCAGCGGCCGACAACCTCGATCCGGCACCGCCTACCCGGTGCCGGCGACGTCGCTCGCCGCCACTGCCACCAGCGCGGCGCGGTCGGTCACGCGCAGGTGTCGCGGCGAGGTGGCGATCCAGCCGCGGCTCTGCCACTCGCTGAGGTGATGATTCACCACCTGGCGCGAGACGAACACGAACTTCGCCAGTTGCGCCTGCGTGATCTTCAGGCAGCTTTCATTGGCCGGGTCCGCCCCCGTGAGTTCGAGCACGCGGTGGGCGAGGCGTGCCGGGATGTCTTTCTGCGCGTACTCGCCGACGACGAGGCGCGCGGAGTTGCGCTGGCGCTGGCAGAACACGCTGAGCAGCGCCATCGAGAGCTGAAAGTCCGTCTGCAACAACTGCAGGAAGTGATCGCGACCGATCATGAACAGTTCCGCCGCCGGCGCGGCGCGTGCCGTGGCGCACCGGGGCTGCCCGTCGATGCCGGCGATCAGCCCGAAGATATTGCCGGGCCCGTAGGCGTCGAGGAAAACCTCGTCACCGCTGGTCGTGCGTGCGCCGATGTGCACCTGGCCCGAGATCACGCCGTACACCGCGTCGGCGCTGTCGCCTTCCGCGAAGATGGTCGCGCCGTGATCGTAGCTGCGTCGCAGGGCCAGTTTCGCAACCCGGTCGATGCCGGCGTTGTCGAGATGCTGCAGCAGTTCGTTGGTCTGGAAGATAGGTCGCGCAAGAGTGGTCATCGGAACCCTCCCTGGCCGTCCGGCCTGAACCCTCTACCTGGCTTTCGCGCACTCCCCGTGTCGTCAGGCTGACACGAGCGGGGGCCCGTGTTCCCACCGCTGGTGTCAGCAGGATGACATTCCGCGGCAAAAAGTGTGCGGATGCAAGTGGAAAACCGGGTTTTTTTGCCGCGATGTCCGTCGCGCGACACACGGCCGGCCCGTTTGGTAGCAGCCTCTGTTGCGAAGCCGGCACGGCTCGACCGGCAGAAGAAGACCAACAGGACGGTAACAAGAAGCAACCCGAAGGGAGATCCACTATGAGCAAGCGCAACCTCTGCGTCGTGGCGGTGATCGGGGCAAGCCTCATCGGCGCAACTTCGGCGGTCATGGCGGACGGGATCGTCGAGAAGCGGATTCCACCGCGCGGCCAGTTCCAGTTGGACAATGGCGACAGCTTTGGCGTCAAGCGCGACAACGCCACCCAGGGCTACCGCATCTGCATGGACGACTCGCCGCACGCGGTGCCGCTCCGGGTGAAGTACGACGGCAAGGAAGACATCGTGCCGCCGGGCGAATGCCACCTGATCGAGGCACGATCCATCCGGCTGTCGAGCGCCGGCCGGCTGCAGGACGGGATGTTGCTGGTCGGCCGCCTGAACCGTACCGCGACGAGCGCGCCGCGCCTGGCCATGGCAGCGCGCGACGACTGAAGTTCGGCCGGTCCGGACGGTGGACGCCGCCGGCGTGTCCTCCAGGCTGGCGGCGTTCACCTCCGGACCGCTTTACGAAATTGGGGACGCGAAATTAGGGACAGTGACCGATTTCCACGAGTGGTGCCGATTGAGCCAGGCTCGCTCGGAAATAGGTCACTGTCCCCCTGTCTGGAAATAGGTCACTGTCCCCCTGTCTTCCATGAACCCCTCCAAGCATGAGCTCCGGGCACCGCCCGATATAGCAACCGTCTTCGTCGGACCACTCCACCAACTTCAAATACCGATCTGAAGCTTTCATTCAGACACCTGCCGGAGCGCTTGCTTCACTGCTTTTTCCTGATATGGCCTCGCGTCGCTGCCGGATCTGCCACTGATGGTCATTCGGACACCCCTCGGGTGCTCGAGGTTTCGATGATTGCCCTTGCCGCCGTGATAGAGTCGATGTTCGTGCATGCTCGTGACATCGGTCGCAAGGAGCGAGACCCATGAACGACTCCGGCCTGGGAACGCTGCTGGGCGCGGGCCTGGCGATTCTGGTCATCTGGTTCGCATTGAGCGGGCTCGTCACGGGAGCGCTTGCCCGCTTCCTGCTGCCGGGGCCCGACCCGATGGGCTGGCTCGCGACGATCGGCTACGGTATCGGCGGTGGCATCGTCGGCGGGTTCGTCTCACGACTGCTGGGGGTCCCCCAGGGTTTCAGCTTCGTCATGTCGGTGGCGGGTGCTGCGGCGCTGATCTGGTTCTTCCGCCGGCGCAAGACGAGTTCCTGACGAGCGCGCACCGGCGGGCCGGCTACCGACACCCGTGGATCTCGTTGCACAGGTCGCGCTTGCCGGAGGCCTCGCCTGGGCGAGCGGCATCCGGCTCTATGCCGTCGTGTTCCTCGCCGGGTGGCTCGGTCGCCTCGGCTTTCTCGCGCTGCCCGAGCATCTCCTCGTCCTGCAGCATCCCGCCGTGCTCGGCGTCGCCGGCGTCATGGGGCTGGCCGAGTTCGTGGCCGACAAGGTGCCGGCGTTCGACAGTCTCTGGGACGGCGTGCACACCTTCATCCGCATCCCGGCCGGCGCGCTGCTCGCCGCAGCCGCCCTCGGCGGCATGGATCCGGTATGGGTCGCGGCGGCCGCCCTGATCGGCGGCACGATCGCCTCGACCGCCCACGCGACCAAGGCCGGCGGCCGTGCGCTCGTCAACACCTCGCCCGAGCCATTCTCCAACTGGACCGCTTCGTTCGCGGAGGACCTCGCGGTGCCGGTCGGTTTCTGGCTCGCGATCCAGTACCCGGTGCTGTTCCTCGGCCTGCTGGTGGCCTTCCTCGCGCTTGCGGCGTGGCTGCTGCCGAAGCTCTGGCGCGGCCTGCGTTCGCTGCTTGCCCGGCTGCGCAGCGTTTTCGCCTGAGATGCGGCAACCGGCAGGGTCGAGCCAGCCTTGCGACCGGCGCAGCCTGAGTGGAAACTCCGGTTTAATGCTCTCGTCCTCCACTCGTCGATTCCGCCTGGAAGGAGCTGCCGTGTTTTCATTACGTGCATTCCAAAGAACATCTGGTCATCGAGCCGGCCGGTCGCAGCAGCGGCTATCGCGAAGTCGCGGCGTGGCCCCCGGTCTCCTGCTCCCGGCAGGATCTGGCGTGTTGAATGCACGAGCTGAGATGCCGACGGCCGTGACCGCGCCGGTGGGTGC